>NZ_NFKD01000019.1:0-64551 GCF_002160215.1 Bacteroides sp. An19
CTCTTCGGATTGACTGATGAAGATATCTATCAGGCTATCATCAACAGGGAGGAAGATATGAAACATATTTGCGACATTTATAGATTAAAAGCTGCAAGTTGAACTTGCGAAACTTGAATTACTTTATAGAATATGCCGGACCAGGGAAGATTTGGTGGATATTGACAAAATAGCGAAAAAAGATTTGGTGGAAAGTATAACCCTCATTGTTTATCTACTTGCATCACTAAAAACATAGTTATATGGAAAGTGATATTTTCAGCAGAAAAACATATTGAATATGCTTTTATATTAAAATAATATCTATCTTTGTGCTATGAACAATCCATTGCGACAGTTGGGAAATATCCCTGTTACGGCTTCCGTTTTGGAGTCCCTGTTTCCACATATCAAGGGCGGAAACCAGAAACTCAGGTTACTTGAGCGTGACAAACAGATAATACGTCTCAAGAAAGGGCTTTATGTGTGCAGTCCTGAAATAACGGGGAAAACACTTTCGACCGAATTGATAGCTAATCATCTGTATGCTCCATCATATGTTTCCATGTCATCGGCTTTGCGTTACTATGGGCTGATACCGGAAGAGGTTTACACCAAACAGTCCATGACTTTGAAGTATGCCAAGAACTTTGACACGCCGTTTGGCAGGTTTGAATATACACATATATCTAAGGCCGCATTTCCTGTAGGACTGACAAGTATCAAGAAAGATGGCTACGCATTTGTGATGGCTACACCGGAAAAGGCTCTTTGTGATCTGATTGCAAATTCTCCAAAAGTGAATTTGCGCTATCTGAAAGATGCCGAGATTTATCTGGAGGAGGATATACGGATGGAACGAGAAGATTTTATGCAGATGGATGCCGGGGTATTTGAAGAATACATCAAGGTCGGCAAAAAGTCTGATTCGATACGCACATTACTTAAATTGCTGAAGAAATGAAGAATGAGATTTATGACAATATGCTCTCGGCATACGATATGGCTACGGAGCAACAGAAGCGGAACGCCATATTTGAAGTGAACCAGCAGGTGATACTTGCAGGGCTCTACAACGGTGGCTTCTTCGACGTGGCTGCTTTCTATGGCGGTACCTGCCTCAGAATTTTTCATGGCCTCCAGCGCTTCAGCGAGGATATGGATTTTTCCCTTCTAGCTCCCGATGACAAGTTTGATTTCACGAAATACTTCCAGCCCATCATAGATGAATTTGCCATTGTCGGTCGTGAGGTGGAGATTAAAAAGAAGGACAAAAAGGGATTCGGGAAGGTGGAATCCGCTTTCCTGAAAGACAATACGGATGTGTATGATGTATCTTTCCAGACCGATAAATCCATAAAAATAAAAATTGAGGTTGATACTCAACCCCCGTTGAATTTCAGAACGGAGCAAAAACTGCTTTTACAACCGCACTCCTTCATGACACGCTGTTTCACTTTGCCGGATTTGTTTGCCGGGAAGATGCACGCATTGGTGTACAGGGGCTGGAAAAACAGGGTGAAAGGTCGTGACTGGTATGATTTTGAATGGTATGTTCGCCATAATGTACCTCTTGATTTTGCCCATCTCGCAGAACGTGTCCGCCAGTTCAACAATGAAGAAATCGGACAGGCGGAGTTCTTGGCTCAATTGAAGGACAGATTAGTTTCGGCGAACATTAATCAGGTAAAGAGCGATGTTCTTCCCTTTGTTAGGAATCCCAAGGAACTTGACATCTGGT
This sequence comes from Bacteroides sp. An19, assembly GCF_002160215.1. Lineage (NCBI taxonomy): Bacteria > Pseudomonadati > Bacteroidota > Bacteroidia > Bacteroidales > Bacteroidaceae > Bacteroides > Bacteroides sp. An19. Next base: position 1,721 of record NZ_NFKD01000019.1, read on the forward strand.
CAAACGATTATTTTGTCCAGTTGGCAGATATGATGAAGTTTGAATAATAACAGTTAATATTTACTGATTATGGCAAAACAGATTTTGATTGGCATTAAGGAAAAGAAACTGAGTGAGGTTGCGCACTATCTTATGATATATTTCCCATATAACGAGGAAATGTGCAGCTATACGGATGTATGGATGGGAGAACAACTGTACGAGAACAAATATCCGTTGGTTTCTAAAGGTTTGTGGTCAGGAATAATCGACTTGAAAACAAATAAGTTGCTAAATTGGAAGTCTGAATATGGGGATATGTACTTACAAGCCAAAGTCTGCGACAGCGGCACGTATTTCCTGCTCGATAAAGATAAAAAAGCAATATGTAAGATTGCCGGATATGTCCCAAACGGCCTGATTCCGGAGTCAGATGACTGCGGTGACTATATCCGTTTAAGGATCAATAGTGACGGCTCGATAGAAAACTGGCCTGAGAATCCGGACTATTCTGATTTTATAGAAGGCTCTGAGTCTGTTGAAAGAATTGACACGGATATCGAAGAAGAACCGATACTGGATACCAGAGTTGAGTTCACTTACAGCCAACTTATGGCAAAATTGCTTCGGTTGCCTAAATTCTTGCAGCTGGAAATAGGCAAAGCGTTAGTGGCAAATGCTTCGGATGGATTTGAGGAAGACGAATGAATAAGATTTCCTTATGTTCTACAGGTGTGAAAATAATGGTTATTTTGGGAATGACAAGAAGTCTATATAGGATTTTCATGAGAAGATGTGAAAAAAAATGACATAAATGATTATGACGGATACATGTCTTAATATAATAACGCAGTTAACGGTTGAATTACATAAAGATGATACCTCAAAAGAAAAGTTGGGGACTGGTGTGCTTTATACCAATAGGAAATTGTCTGGGGTGATATATGTTTTGACGGCCAAGCATTGCCTTGTAAAGTTTGGGGAAAAAGGTAGGGTATCGTTAAGAATTTATAAACCTGATACCAGTACATACGAATACGTTACCCCTGTTAAGCAAAAAATTTTGCTTCATCCCGTAGACGATGCAGGTATAATCATTATTAATAAACGAGAGCTTGCCCCGGTTGTCTCTGACCTTCCATCGGTGTACGTGATTGATAAGAATTTTGGAGTTGACGAAGCAGTGAGTAAGGGATTCCCTGTGGCAACCCTTGATCAGACCAACGAAAATGGAGAGTCATTCTTGGCAATGATCAGAATGACTTACCTTCATGAAGATATAACTGAGAATGTATTCCAGCTTTCTACAAATGACGATTATAGTGAAGATACAATTATCGGAATGTCAGGTTCCGGTATTTTTATAGAAGCTTGTGAGGAGTTGTATATTAATGGAATTTTCATTAGGTACACTGATGAGGAGCGTGGAAAGGTTATAAGTGCTCAGAGGTTGATTTCCTTCAATAAACTGCTGGAAAAAGAGTATAAAAAGAAAATGTCATTGTCATTCCTCGGGTATCACGGTTTAGGACATAAGACATTAAAAAACAATGTTGAAGATTCCGTAGCAAACTTGGGTCCAAGATATTGTAAGAAAGTCAATGTTAAGACAGGAGCTGCCAAGTATTTTGACTGCGTGGCAAAAACTCCTGCATATTTTGAGCGATTGTACAAAAATATAGATTCTTGGTTAACAGAGAAAAGCTATAGAACAAGAAAGGATTCTATTAGAATAGGCCAGTTAGAATCTCATCTTAAAGCGATTCGAGACGATTTTATTGTAGCATTGGCAGATTTGGATCAACATGTAGATTCTATCATTGATTTTTCAGGTTTGATGAAGCGCGTTGAATCTCTTCAAAACGAAATAGAAGAAGTTAGACTTAGATTTTATTCTGATTATTCCTCGACAAAAAAAGATGATAATGTAAGGAAAGAGCTTGAAGCTGATGAAGCCAGATTATCAGAAATATCTCAAGATTTGTATTCATTCACTGAAAACTTTGAAGATTTAAAGATTAATCTAGCAAACAATCCCTATTTGATAATTAAGGGTGAAGCTGGTTGTGGAAAGTCGCATTTGTTAGGTGATGTTGCCAGTAAGAGAATCGATGATGGTCTGCCCACTTTGTTGTTCTTAGGAACAGACTTCTCTGAGGGGGCTTATGAAACAACCATTACTTCAAAAGTAGGTTTTGTAGGTTCTTTCCGGGAATTCCTATCCAGTTTCAATCAGATAGGAACCCAAGTAGGTTCGAGGGCACTTCTGATGATTGATGCGCTGAATGAAGGACCTCAGGCTGTATTATGGAAAGACAAACTTTCTGGACTTATCAAGTCTCTTAAAGACTATCCTGCGATAGGTTTAGTGGTGTCAGTGCGTGATACATACTTTGATGATGTTATTCCCGATGGGGTGGAAACTGATTCGGGAGCTACCGTTATTGAGCATAAAGGATTTAAAGGTTTGGAATATGAGGCGGTAAGACAGTTCTGTTCGGCGTATGAGTTGAACTTGCCCAATGTTCCCATTCTTACACCTGAGTTTTGTAACCCTTTATTTTTGAAGATAATTTGCGATACACTTGAAACCTCTGGAGAGAAAAATTTTCCTAAAGGATTTAATGGCGTTTCATCACTGTTTAATCAGTACTTCAAGAATTTGGATAAGAAGTTTGCTGAAAAGAGATCCGAATATAAATATAGGGATGTTGTCAGTGCGGCGGTTAAACTGCTGGCATTCCCTATATTTGAGGCTAAATATAATCTTCTAAGGATAAAAGATGCAGACTCATTATTGCAACAACAATTTCCTTCTTGTCATAATTTGCTTGCAGATCTAATAGACAACAATTTGCTGCTTAAAACGAAGTATTCTTTTGATGGAGAAAATATCGACGGTGTTGTTTTCTCTTATCAGAGGATCAGTGATTTTATAATTGCGCGTGAAATTGTCAATAAGTTTCGAGATTGGGAATCGTTTGCAGAAAACATAAATACAGACAAAACTTTGCATTCCATTTTTGTAGACAAGCATTGGTCATTCAACGGAATTCTAGAAGCTATGGCTATCTTAATCCCCGAGAGATTTTCTCATGAGATGACAGATGTCATTCATTTCATTCCAGAAGATGAGTTTGAAAGAGTATATTATACATGTCTTGACACAATTTCTGAGGCCGAGATAAATAGTTTGTGTTGGCGCACTATAGAATCCATTGACAAAAAAACTATAAGGCAGTTTCTAGGCTCCAAATATTGCAATATAGATTCTGATTATTGGTATAATAAATTGGTAGAGTTTTCAACTATCCCTAATCATCCTTTTAATGCTGATTATTTTCATACACTAATGATGGGGTTTACCATGCCAAAACGTGATGGCAGATTCCAATTCTTTTTCAATGGTTGCGCAGGATATGATGATAACAGGTGTGCCAATCCTCTGCGGCGTTTGATAGACTGGGCATGGGCTGAAAATGTATCTGTAAAAGCAGATCCCGAATCAACTAGATTGGCAGCCATTATGCTTTGTTGGTTGCTGTCATCAACATATATTAAACACAGAGATGAGGCAACAAAAGCTCTTGTCAACCTTCTTTCTGAGCAGGTAGAAGTATTGATTGAAACGCTACGCCAGTTTGAGAATGTGGATGATATGTATATCTATGAACGGTTGTATGCTGTGGCTTACGGGGTCGCATTGCGGACTTCATCACGCGATGGGCTGTTGAAACTTGCAAGATATGTATATGAAACCATTTTCAAACGTAATAACCCACCAAAAAATATTTTACTGCGAGATTATGCAAGAAATATTGTTGAGTACGCCAGATATAAGGGGGCTATAACTGCTGTTGATATGAAAAAGGTTCGCCCGCCATATGCGACCACACTCCCTACATGGCCTGCCGATGATGAAGTTAACTACTTTCATATTGATTATGATGCACCAGATTTCAAGGAAAGAAAAGGTTCGGAGCAAAACCTAATTTGGGAATCGGTGAAAGGTGGGTTGGCGGATTTCTGGAATAAGATAGCTATGCCGACAATCGAACACTTTTATCCAATACCGATTTCTGATGAAAAAGAATTCAATAAAGCATTACGTCTGTTTAAGGGAAGTATGAAGAAACTGGCTAAAAATATGTGTGAAAGGAAAGCTGTTTTAATCTTAAATAGGCAAAAAGGGCTAAAGAATGCTAGCGAAAACGATACTATGTTCGAAATTATTTGTAATAAGATAGAAAAGTTAATGTCGGTAGAGCAGAAAAAGGCTTTATACGAAATAATGATTCCTTTTAAAGTAAGGGAATTACCTTTGAAGCAACATCATTATGATAGATTTCCAACTGAAGGGATTAGAAATTGGGTTGTTAAGAGAGCCTATGAATTAGGATTTGATGTGAATTTGCATGGTGCTTACGATCGTTTTGCAAAGAACTGGACGTTCCGTAATTCAGATAAAAGAATAGACCGCATAGGAAAGAAATATCAGTGGATAGCCTTTCATGAGATTATGGGGATCTTGGCAGACAATTACAAATATGAGGATGATTATGCAAACGAGGGCTCTGGAGGATATGAGCTGTTTCATGGAACATGGCAATCTTTTCTGAGAAATATCAATCCTTCAATGATTGCAAGAGTAAAAAGCGTTGAGAGTGAGGCTGCGGATGATAACTGGGCGGCTGAAGAACACGAATGGTATGAGGAAGAACAGTTTGATAACTGGGAGTATTCTGGTACAAATGAATCATGGGCATCCATGATTAGAGATTTGCCAGATCCTGTTTCTTTAATCCAAAAATTGGATGATAACGGCATAGAATGGTTGACCCTGAATAACTCCAGGAGTTGGGATGAACCCAAAGACATTGGTAAGGAAAAATATGAGTATAAACACTTAAAGCATGATGTCTATTTGGCTGCAGATGCCATCCTTGTAAAGCAACAAGACAAAGAGGAGGCAATACAGTCTTTAGATGGTAGAGATTTATGGAATGGTGTAGAATTACCAACCGACGACTGGCAATATCTTGTGAACAGGGAAAAATACTGGTCACCAGCATATAAAGATGTTTATAGAAACCGACAAGGTTGGGCAAATTCAATAGATGGGCTAGATGTACCATATTATTATTCTTGTGAGCAAGCCTGCGGACATATTGAAGCTGACATGTCAGGCACTATCAGCAAATATAGCATTCCGTGCAGGTTATTATTCGAGGGTATGGGCATGGAGTATGATTCACATGACGGTCAATATTTGGATAAAGACGGCAACCTTGTGGCGTTAACATATGGGTACGACCAGATTTTGGTTAAAAAGGAGCCTCTTTTACGATTTTTGAAGCAAAGTGGACTGGCTATCTTGTGGATTGTACGGGGGGAAAAGCGGGTATATATAAGTGGAGGAATTGGATGTCAGTGCCTATATGCCCCATGTGGAGTATATTATTTGGATGATAACAATGTTCCGGAAGGTGTCCTTAGAACATATAAGAGAGTGTGATATGAGACTGTTCTGTTACAAAGCAAAGTGTGGTGATGCATTTCATCTACAATATGAGGGTGAAAGTGGTAGATGTCGTAACATATTTCTTGACATGGGGTACTCTAAGACTTATACCCAGGTGTTGAAAGGTGTTATTTCAAATCTTATTAGGAGTTCAGAACAGATAGATGCTTTGTTCTTGTCCCATATTCATGATGACCACATTGGCGGAGCTGGTAGATTCATAAAAGATATTCAAAAAGATTGTGCTTTGGGGAATGTTGTTTGTCGGTGGATATATAATCCGCCAAGAATGTATGATGTTGAACAAACTTTTGATAATAAGAACGGAGTGCTATGTGGCATAGTCTCAGGGGATAAAGTCTATGAATATATTCAGTCACATAGCCCATTAGATTTGGGTGATGTTATAGAGGGGATGTCTTTTAGTATTGATGGAATGAGGATAACAATCCTTTCTCCTGATGAGGACAAACTGAACCTACTTAGAGAAAAATATTCAAACAATCGTCCATTGTGTAAGTCTGAAACAAATGAGATTAGTGTTGAAGCGGGTAATGTTGTTGATGATTATGCAACATCACTGAATGATTTTAATACAGACTGTTTTCAAGAAGACATAAGTGTTGAGAACGCCAGCAGTATAGCCGCATTGTTTGAGTGTGTGGGGAAAAGAATTTTATGGCTTTCTGACTCTGTGCCATCAGTTATAATACACTCATTGTTTAAACTAGGATATTGTGAAGCGAACAAACTGCATTGCGATGCTGTCTTGCTTTCGCATCATGGAAGTGTAGCAAATAATAGCTTAGCTCTATTTAAGATGATACAATGTGAAAAGTATATTATTAGCGCAGATGGAATTAATCGTTATTGTCTACCAAACAAAGAAACTGTAGCAAGAATAATTTCTGCTTCTTCGAAACTACCTGTAACGCTGTATTTAAATTATGATGATGGCCGGTTGGTGAGAATGTTTAAATCTGATGTCCCAGAGTATGTGAAATCAATGATTGATATTCATTATTTACATGATATGGAGGCTATCGATTTATGAACTGAAAAGGGTCAGACATGTCATGAACTGGTGTCTGACAGATTTTGTTCAGATGTTTTCTGCTCGCCACTCTTCAAAAACCATCGATGTTCACAAACGTATAAGGCTTCTGTAATGTCTACCGTACTATTGCTTTGTTTGGCCTCACTTCTTTGTAGATGTACGATATCCCATAGACCATCCTTGTTTTGATGCAATTGGAATCTATGCAGGAGAATACCGCTGCGGCAGACATAAATCCAGCCATCATCGAGATAGAATCCATATCGTGCCTCCCAACCCGTATCAAATGCTTTGAGAATACGTCTGCGTAATTCGGTGTTAATCCGTATGTTCTGAAACGGATTCTCAATCGTAATCCAGTTATGGAGTTCCACATTTGTCAAGGCGCGGTTTTTAGGGTAGAATACACGGACATTTTCTTTGTGTTGTTTGATGGTGTTGAGAATGTCTGAATATTTTGCAATGATGCTGTCAGGAAACACAATATGGTTGTACCAGTTTCCCTCCGGTCTGTATTTCTTTTTGAGAAACGTCATTTCACAGCTATACATGGCCTCGGCAAACGCTCCTGTAAGAATGGTATTGACTTGTCTGTTTCCGGGAAGTTTTATCGCATTGTGTATGGCACTTGTATAGTCGAAAGCGCAATAGAAAGCATTCCATGCACGGATAAGTATGCTGAGCGCTCCAGTCCCTTTCTGCCAGTTATCGTTTTGTGCAAAAGAGTAGAATGTACCACCAAATTCCACTTGCCCGGCCTCTTTCTTTGTTGTCCCATGCCGTAATGCGTAGATGATTTCAGCCATAAAGGATGCAGCATAAATTTCTTCTTTGTCGTTCCATAGACAATAACAATAGGTCTTTATGGCATGTCGCATTTCTTCTTCATTCTCATACAGCCATGCAACAGCAATTGCCCTTATGACAGATTTTATCCGCTCTTTTTCCCATCCGTCAAAAGAGAACAGTCTCCGATATTCGCTTATCGGCACATCTCTGTCATGTATGAGGGCATCGCATGTAACCAATAAGGTATGGGCATAATCTGACAATTTTGCTTCCTGAGAAACCAATTTCGGATAAAAGCTCTCGTGATCGTTCTCCCACGTCCATGCCGTCAAGTCACCTATGATTGCACCTAACATATTTCCAAAATATTTTATCTGCCGTCAAATTGAGGTTTTTCTATTCCAAACAATTCATACAGTCTTCCTGATGCAGATTCGGAAAGGTATGTTTCAGGCTGACCGCTTTCTACCGGCTCTCCGTTCAGAAAATCAAGCTGCTCGTTAGCTACAGTGACGGGACCTTTGACATTGGTAAAGACATAGAAACAACAGTCGTCAACGGCATGAAGGAGTTCTTTTTCTTCCACAAAATAGGCAGCGTCATCATCGCCTACGGCTATACAATAGAGTAGGTAAAGATCTACTTCGTTTCCATGTCTATAGATGAATACCACCTTGTCCTTTTTCTTCGGAAGATTTCGTTTCCAAGGCGGAAAGCCACCCCAACGAAAATAGGTACATCCCTGATTGAGCAACGAGATTGTGAAGTCGGCAAATTCTTCGTCATCAAGCTCCATCGCCCTCAGCAGATGGTTGGTAACCTCCACTTCATCCTTGCTTACAATATAGATTTTCATATACAGTTTCCCGGTTCGTGGATTCTCTCCCTCGATCCGGCTGAGTTCGCATCCAAAAGTCTCTGTCCAGCCCATATCCAACATCATGGCTATGGGCTCATTCTCGGTACGTGGAACATAACCTAAGATATAATCGAAATCAAAATCTTCGGGATCGCCATTGTAATCATCTGCCAATGCTACGGCAACGGCATTCCTATCGTGCAGATTGCCTTTCTCTCTGACCAAAGCAAGTTCCGCACCCTCATAAAGTTCATCCCATACATTTTCAAGATTGTGAAATGTAGTTCCTGCTATATGACACTCTTTATACAGAACATGAATTTTTCGGCGGGGTATGAAAGGTGGTGCAGGCATACCATCCAGCGGAAGTTCAGGAGCAGCTACTTCACCCTGAAGAATATGTATGTCTGCATTTTCAGTTGTGTCATCTCCACTGCCTTGAATGGGGATTTTCACATTCAGGTCAATATCCATAATTCCTTTCCTGTTTAACTGTTCCTGCAAGTCACGCAGTTCTGCATCACATTTGGAACAAGTGCCCGTGCACTCGCCCTTGTGGGTACATTCTGTCGGGACGTATTCCAAACCATACTGTTCTGCTATCTGCTTTCGGATTGCTTTCAGTCTTTCGCATTTTTCTTTACCAGTTTCCATGTTCGTAGTGTTATGAATGTTAGCGGTTATTGGTTCTATATCTTACCTTTATAATGTCCGTGAAGTTAAAGCGTCGTTCAATATCCTTGATATCGAGGTCTAAATCGCGACCGTCAGTAAATCCGGGTATCTGCGGAACTTTTATCGTTACCTTTTCCTGTGGTATGTTCATTTGAAGTAAGCTCAGTTGCTGTAGAACTCCTGATGTCTTTCCTGTATATTGCTCGTAGGCGGGTGGATCCATTGTCTTGATATCTACAATCCAATGGTCAACCACCTCGCTCAACTGTTTAATTACGTTATCTGAGCAATGCAGGCAGGTCTCTAAGGTAATCTTCCATCTATGACCGCATATCTTCCGAAACTCCACAATGAAATCCGCGTACATTGTAGGTTCTCCACCACCAAAGCAAATGCCTCCGCCCGTGGTTTGGAAATAGGGATTGTCAACTTTCACCAACTCATACAGGTTTTGAGGCGTAAGCATCATTATGTTTTTCAGCAGAGTTGTGCCGTCAGTTTCATAGACGGGTTCGTGGCATTGCGGATTCAGGCAGTATTTACAATTCAGAGGACAGCCCATGAAAGCCACTAGCGTAGTAATGCCCTTGCCGTCAGTCCCCATACGCAGCCTGCTGATGGCGAATATCGGTGCTTTTATTGTACTTCCGAAGTCTTGCATAGTTAGTATATCACTAATTTATCTAGATCGTTTTTGATATGCTCAAAATCCCGACTTAGATCCATGGTTCTGACCATCAAGATATTCCCGTCATTAGTTTTAAAATTGCCATAAGGTTGAATGTCTGCTGCTGTCTTAGCATACAACAGCAGACCATCTACATTCCCGGTATGATCCTTGTCTTCATTCATAACGTAAGTGTGTATTTGATAGATGTTAGAGGAGTGGAAGGTGGGCTTACCGAAATGCTCCTGAAAGTTCCTGCTGTAATATTTAGTGTCAATGATAAGTGTTCGCTCATCAAGCGTCAGCGTAATGTCTGATTGCATGATAGGCAACATGCTTGATGAACTTACACTATTGTCGCTAACATTCCATTTTATCTGCTTTGCAGAGGCTTTATATTCCGGATGATGCCTCTTGTAGTATTCTATTACAAAACGCTGGAACAGCAGGTTCATGTGTTCGTCAGAGAACTGTGGCATTTTGGTGTCACCTTGTTCTGTAGATAATAGCTGGTTCTTCAATATGAAATAGCACAAACTATGCAACATCTGATAAGTTCTGGAGTTCCTGTCGTATCTTAATGAATCCCATCTTATGAATGATGGATTCATGGTGTCAACGCCGTCAAAGAACAGCATCAGTTTTCTGAGGCTTCTTTTCCTCTCAATTTTAATATCAGATTTACCAAGAAGTAAATTGACTGTTGTTTTTACAATTGCATTGTAGAGATTATTGGCTGTAAGTTCATCATATTCACAGGCAAGGCATGTACGCTGACTGATTTTCTCTTTGATTGTTCCTTGTATGTCTAACTTACCTCTTAAGGTGGTCAGAGTGTCTTCTATGATGGCATACTCCTTATGCAATCCTTGTTTTAATAGATATGCTATGCCTTTGGAGATAATTTCGGCAAACAGGTCGTATATATTGTCGAAACTTTCTCCGGCTATATACTCATAATTGTTGTGTCTCAACTCCTTGAATGCGTAGGTGAGCATATAGTATATGTTCTTTATGGGTATGGTTCTGTCTATTGTCATTTTAACAAGCTTCTCAAGGTGTTGATATGTGATTCATACTTTTGGACATCATCAAACCAGTACTCCTTGAGCATAGGCTCGATGTCATATTCAATCACATTCTCCAACCATTCCATAGAGAACGCCGACTGATTACAGAAGTAGCTGTGACCTATACAGAATCCACTGCCTAATGAATCGTCATTGCTGATGGATTCATTGAGCACCTGTATGCCGTCAATGATATTGTCTAGTTTTTTATTCGACAAAGACGCTATATAGCTTTTGAAGCCTTCTGTCTTAAAGCCGGGTTTCATCTCAAAGAAACTGAACCGTCTGCGAAGCGCATAGTCTATCATGGCCAAAGAGCGGTCAGCGGTATTCATCATGCCGATGATGTATAAGTTCTCCGGTACGGAAAAAGGTTCATCCGTGTATGCCAACCTGATTTCTTTTCCCCGATAGCTGTTTTCAATAAGCATCAGTAATTCTCCAAAAATCTTACTGAGATTTCCTCGGTTGATTTCATCTATGATAAAGAAAAAATCTTTGTCTGGAGTATTCTGTGCTTTCTTGCAGAATCTATAGAATATACCGTATTTCAGCTCAAATCCTCCATCCGCATTGGGCTTGTAACCCAGAATAAAGTCCTCGTATGAATAGTTTTGGTGGAATTGGATAAGTTCGATTCTTTGTTTGTCTTTGACGCCCATGAGTGTATAAGCTAACCTTTCTGCCGTGAAAGTTTTGCCCACTCCTGGTGCTCCTTGAAGAATGATATTCTTCTTGTTCTTTAAGCAGGCCTTTAGTCTATGCAGGTCTGTAGAAGACATGTAAACCTCATTCAGAAAATTCGAATCAGTATATGCCTCAAGAGTCTGTGTTGCCGATAGTGGATTCTCCTTGCGGATTATTTCCATCAGCACTTGATACTCGTCTTCTGTGACTTTGAAAAGTGTGCCACGTCCACCGCCAGCTAAGCACTCCATGTTATGCAATTCTTCATACCCTTTAATGGTCGAGTAATCAATGGGATTCAGTAGCTGTTCTGTCTTCCTGAAGTATAGGTGCTTGTCATCTGTGTCCTTGGCTATTTCTCCCAACGCAACCACTTGCAGGGTCGGAGTCGATGCATAACCTATGACGACATCACCTGCTTTGGCATCCAGAAAGTTTTGGTATACTCTACGTTTATTGCCATTTTCGTTCACCAATGTATATTCGATAATCTCACCAACATCAATATCTGAGAACTTCCATACGTCAGGAGACGCTACCAGCCACCAGTATTGCTTTGATGTTGTTGACTGGGATGGTGCTGTTTCATTCCCGTCAATAACAATATCATTCAGGTTCTTTACGAATTCCGGATATTTGGAAATGTCCGTTAGCGTTTTCTGCACAAGCTTGTGAATGGAATAGTTCCAGTCTCCGTCGTGAGTCCATTTTACTTTTCGGATGTGACGGTAAGTCGATAGGGTTTCGTCGTAACGGTAGTCACCTTCTACAACTCCTCGTCCGATAATCTTGTTAATGCCTTTCTTGACATATATAATATCTCCCTCACGAACCTCATGTGCAAACTGCCATAGCGCAAGACTGTCATTCTTAAATGAAGCATCCTCCTTGCCGTAGGCCACCTGTAACGCTTTGGTCAGTTCTTCTCTGTTTTCGAACTCAGATAAGTCGCCAATCAAGTCCCAGCCAAGACGCATGGTTTGGGATTCTTTGCACTCATCCCACATACAGGCATTTTCACCTGGGGCAAAGAGCCAGACTTTGCTCTTTGCTTTAAATTTTTCTGCCTCCATAATGGCAAGCAGTTCATCGTAGAATACATATAAATCTTTATCCCCTTTCTTCTCAAGTAAAAATTTGTATAAATCAACTCTGGAGCGTTTCTTTGCGTTTGGTAGTCCAAAATGAGTGGTGAGAGGAATCAGCCAACCGTCTTTATCGTAAATAGGCAATAACTGCTCATTAGAATATAAGAATGCGATCTTCCATGTAGTTATAGGCCAAAGTTCTTTCATCTTCTCAATCTCGCCCCATTCCGCATTGCGTGCATGGTGGGCTATCTTTACAATTGCATTCCGGACATTGTTGAATGCTTCTTCAGAAGTGCTTCCCAAACGGCTACTCCACGAATAGTTCTCATCATGTGCGTATTTTGAATTATCGTCTTTGGGAGTTCTGTCGAACTTAAAAATGCCGAATTTATATGCAGCACCACCCCATATTGACCCTAATTCTTTTGTCTTTGCTTCAAGCCAATAGCAGAATGAATTATCTCTATTAAGATTGCTATACTCTTCCAAAGTCATATTCTCAAGACTTTCAATAGGGAATTGCTGTAGAAATTGGTTATATAATGTTCTTCTATCCATGTTCAAAGGAGTATTTGAAAGGGGTTGTTATATACTTATTGTTTTTGAGAACAAAAATATAAAAACAATTCGAGCTATCGAATATAATTCGCTATATTTGCACAATAAAATTGCATTTAAGGATGAAGTTAAATAGGATAAAGGCAGTCTTGGTGGACAAAGGCATTTCTCAGACGTGGTTGGCTAAAAAGCTGGATAAGAGTTTCAGTATGGTTAATGCCTATGCTTGTAACAGAATCCAGCCAAACTTGGAGACACTGCAACAGATAGCAGAGATCCTTCAAGTTGACTTAAAAGATCTGATAACAGATAAGGATGAACGAGAATGATGTTCTGTGGGCATGTGTTATCTTTTTGGCGTGTAACTTCTGATAATGCAGAAATATAGGAATGACTATGACTCCGGAAGAAAAAGCGAGGCAAAAGATAGATCAGTGGTTCGCCGAGGCGGGTTGGAAGGTAATCAATAGGGAAGACTATGAACCGACCTGTACGGCTGTCGCCATAAGGGAAGGGTTGCTAAAAGGTAATCTTGAAGCTGATTATTTCCTTTTTATTAATGGTAAAGCTGTTGGTGTGTTAGAAGCAAAGAGGGAAGATATAGATGCTCTTTCCGATAAGGTATGTGAGCAGGCGGCATTATATGCTAAAAGTGTTCCTCATATCTATCAGGCATATCAGAAACCATTGCCGTTTATCTTCACGTCAAATGGCAAGGAACTGTATTTCTGTGATTTTCGTGAACAAGAGCAGGGCTTTAAACAGATCATAGCTATTCCGACTCCCTATGAATTAGTCAAACAGTTGGGAATAAGTGATTATTTCGCAGGACTTCCAACTTTGCAGAAAAAAGGATTGCGTGATTGCCAGTACGAGGCTGTAACCGAGCTGGAAAAAAGTTTTCGTGCAGGACAGAACCGGGCTCTGATGGTTTTGGCGACCGGTGCAGGCAAGACATATACGGCTTGCCTTGCCGCATACCGTCTGCTATCCTACACTCCCATGCGAAGAATACTGTTTCTGGTGGACAGGAATAATCTGGGCAAACAGGCAGAGGGTGAATTCGGAACTTTTCGGTTGACAGAAAACGGAGATGCCTTCAATACCATATTTACGGTGAACAGGCTTCGTTCCTCATCCATTCCGTCAGACAGTAATGTGATTATTTCGACTATTCAGCGACTTTTTTCATTCTTGAAAGGGGATACTATCGAAGATAACGATGAAGATGATGGCAATGAACCAACCGAAGAAATCATTTTGCCGCCTAATCCGAACCTACCGCATGATTATTTTGATCTGATCATCATAGATGAATGTCACCGTTCAATATATGGTAACTGGCGGAAAGTTCTGGAGTATTTCGATATAGCAAGACTCATAGGCTTGACAGCCACGCCTGTTCCTGAAACCATGGCATTCTTCAATAACAACCGCATAGTCAACTATACCTTGGAAAAAAGCATAGTTGATGGTGTTAATGTGGATTGCCGTGTGTATAGAATCAAAACACAGGTGACGGAAAATGGCGGTGCTATATTGGAGGGGGAAAAGGTAAAAGAGGAAACACGCTATACAGGAGATATTAAAACCATCTTAAACAAAGAAGCCAAGACCTATACTAACAAGGAGTTAAACCGAAGTGTCATCAACCCGGCACAAATCAAGCTTGTCCTATCCACTTATCGGGATGCTGTCTATACCGAACTGTTCAATGACCCTCAAAGGGAAGCCAATTTTGACTGGCTACCGAAGACATTGATATTTGCACTCAACGAAACTCACGCTACCAATATCGTGCAGATAGCGAAAGAGGTATTCGGGCGTACCGATAACCGTTTTATACAGAAAATAACATATTCTGCAGGTGATAGCAACGAGCTGATACGCCAGTTCCGAAATGACAGGGATTTCCGTATAGCAGTGACCTGCACGTTAGTCGCGACAGGGACTGACATAAAGCCGTTGGAGGTGGTGATGTTCATGCGTGATGTCGAATCGTTGCCTCTCTATATACAGATGAAAGGACGCGGTGTTCGCACCATCGGAGATGAACAACTGCGTAATGTGACCCCGAACGCTTTTAGCAAAGACTGCTTCTACTTGGTAGATGCCGTAGGTGTAACTGAACACGAAAAGACTATACCGACGGCTACGGATGAACCGACAACAAAGATTATCTCCCTTAAAGAACTATTGGAGCGTATCAGTCATGGTTATATTCCTGATGAGTACCTGCAACGTCTTGCCGCAACGCTTTCCAGAATATATAACAAGGCAGACAACTCTCAACGGGCAGAGTTTGCTCGTCTGGCTCATGATGACATGAAAGACCTTGCTTCCCGGATTTATGGTTCACTTGAAAACGGCATGCTTCCGCCTTTTATCAGTGTTGATGAGCCAAATAACGAGCGAAAGGGATTGGTTGCTCCTCTTGCCAATCATGCGGATGCAAGACGATATTTGCTTATTCTCGCCGCCGGATTTGTCAATACGCTGATGCCGGGAGAAGACACGCTTATCTCGAAAGGTTTTTCCATTGAAGAAGCCAAAAATACAACCGAGGCTTTCGAGAAGTTTTGTAGAGAACACAGTGATGAAATTGAAGCATTGCGAATCATTTACAACAATGAAGGAGAACCTATTACCTATTCAATGTTGAAAGATTTGGAGAATAAGCTCAAAATGGCAGACAACCATTTCACTTCCAAACAACTTTGGAACTCGTATGCCATTCTTAATCCAAACAGCGTGCGACGTTCCACTACAAAAGAAGAAAGCGATGCACTGACAAATATTATCCAGCTTGTGCGTTATGCCTTCCGGCAAATCGAACGGTTGGATAGCGTGGTAGCTACCTCCAAGCAGTATTTCAATCTGTGGTTAGGACAAAACCAACGTGAAATAACCGATAAGCAGCGTGAAGTGATAAGTCGCATAGTGGATTACATAGCCTCCAATGGTGCTTGTACAGTGAAGGATATCCGTGAAGACGATGCGACCCATGCGGCACAAATGATACGGGCGTTCGGTAATATGCAGAAAGCAGACGATGCGCTCCGTTCTCTTTATACATTCGTGGTTTTAAGAAAAGCAGCATAAAAATATGGCAACAAATAATACAACAGAGCAATCACTTACAAAGAAGGTATGGAATCTGGCAACTACTCTTGCCGGGCAAGGAATTGGGTTTACCGATTATATAACCCAGCTTACCTATCTTCTGTTTTTGAAGATGGATGCCGAGAATGTGGAAATGTTTGGAGAAGAATCCGCTATTCCAGACGGCTATCAGTGGGTGGATTTGATTTCTCTTGACGGTTTGGAACTGGTTAGGCAGTATGAAGATACGCTTAAACTACTTAGTGAACAAGAGAATCTGATTGGCACTATATATACAAAGGCACAAAATAAGATTGACAAGCCTGTCTATTTGAAAAAGGTCATTTCCATGATTGATGAAGAGCAATGGCTTATCATGGATGGTGATGTGAAGGGAGCTATTTACGAAAGCATTCTTGAAAAGAACGGACAGGACAAGAAAAGCGGTGCCGGACAATATTTTACGCCTCGTCCGCTTATCAAGGCGATGGTGGATTGTATAGCTCCGCAAATTGGAGAAACGGTCTGTGACCCGGCTTGTGGAACAGGTGGTTTCCTTTTGACTGCATACGATTATGTGAAAGGACAATCGGCAAGTAAGGAGAAACGAGATTTCCTGCGTAATAGTGCCTTACATGGTGTGGACAATACTCCATTGGTGGTAACGCTTGCTTCTATGAATCTGTATTTGCATGGCGTAGGTACAGACAGAAGTCCTATTGTGTGTGAAGATTCGTTGGAAAAAGAACCAGCTACTCTTGTAGATGTAGTACTTGCAAATCCTCCGTTCGGAACACGTCCGGCAGGATCTGTTGACATTAACCGTCCGGATTTTTATGTAGAGACAAAGAATAACCAGTTGAACTTCCTCCAGCATATAATGCTGATGCTTAAAACCGGAGGACGTGCAGCCGTAGTATTGCCGGATAATGTTCTTTTTGAAGGAGGTGCGGGTGAAACGATACGAAAGAAGTTGCTGACGGATTTTAATCTGCATACCATTCTACGCTTGCCTACGGGTATATTCTACGCTCAAGGCGTAAAAGCCAATGTCCTGTTCTTTATGAAAGGACAACCGACAAAAGAGGTCTGGTTTTACGACTATCGTACAGGTATCAAGCATACTCTTGCCACCAACAAGCTCGAACGCCATCATCTGGATGATTTCGTCTCTTGTTACAATAACAGAGTAGAAACCTACGATGCGGAAAACAATCCGCAGGGACGATGGCGGAAATATCCGGTAGAAGATATTTTTGCCCGAGACAAAACGAGCCTTGACATTACATGGATAAAACAGGGTGGAGAGGAGGATGAGCGTACCTTGGCGGAACTGATGGCGGATATAAAAGAAAAAAGCCAGACGATAAGTGCTGCTGTGGCAGAGCTTGAAAAACTGTTGGCAAACATAAATGAAGATTGAATCTATGGGAGATAATAAGATAACCGTTTCAATTGAGCAGCAGTTCGGGGAAGTCATAGACATCATTCTCCAGCATAAAAGCCGTGCTTCTAAAGCGGTCAATAAGGAGTTGTTGCTTACGGCATGGCATGTGGGAGGTTATGTTTCAGCCAAACTGAAAAGCGAAGAATGGGGAAGTAAGGTCGTGACGCAACTGTCTGAATATATCCGCTCACAGCGGCCTGATATTAAAGGATATAGCAGAAGAAGTATTTACAATATGGTCATGTTTTATGATGCGTATTCTACAACGTCTTTTTTAACGACAGTGGAGAATTTCTTGTCTTCGGAATTTGTGCAGCCAACGACTGCACAAATAGAGGCATCTAATTTTGAACCTTCATCGGACCATGCGATAACTGTGCAGCCAAAAACTGCACAAATTGTCCAGACGGTAATAGGACAGATGCCGAAGATACTGGAGTTGACCACATTGACCAACCATATAGAGATACTATGCCGCTGTAAAAATAACGAAGAACGGATGTTCTACATACTCTATGCCAATAAAGAACATCTGGTAAAACGGGAACTACAGCGTTGTATCTCGAACCAGACATTTTCGGCTTTATTGGGCAGCAAGGACAATATGTCAAAAGGATTGCTTGAGACATACCCTAATGCTCCCATTATGTTCAAAGACACATTGTTTGTTGATTTCTTGGATTTGCCGAGAAAGCATAGTGAATCCCGGTTGAGAAACGGATTGCTGGAGCACATGAAGCAGTTCATTCTTGAATTGGGCAAGGATTTCATATTCATGGATCAGGAATATCGTCTCAATATCGGGGCTTCCACATTCAAGGCTGACTTGTTGTTCTTTCATCGTGGATTGCAGGCACTGGTTGCTGTAGAATTGAAAAAGACCAAATTCCATCCTCGCGACCTCGGCCAGTTGGAATTTTATCTGGAAGCACTCGACCGTGATGTGAAACGTTCCAATGAGAATCCGTCTATTGGTATAATTCTCTGTCCGGAAGCTGACCGGGTAGTGGTGGAATATGCCATGAGCCGGAGCATGAGCCCTACGATGATTGCAGAATACAAGCGCATCCTTATTCCGCAGGAGCGTATGCAGGAGAAATTGAACGAATTTTGTAACCTGTTCCTGAATAAAGACTGATGCCATGGATACCAATAAATTACGTCAAAAGATATTAGACCTTGCCATTCATGGCAAACTCGTGCCGCAAGACCCGAATGATGAACCGGCTTCTGTTTTGCTTGAACGCATCAAGGCAGAGAAAGAGCGCTTGATAAAAGAAGGGAAGATAAAAAGGAGTAAAAAGTCTGCAAAGACTTCTGATACGCCCCATTATGAGCAGGTGCCGTTTGAAGTGCCAAGTAATTGGGCGTGGACAACGTTAGGGGAAATAAGTAATTATGGCGACAGTAATAATGTTTCTGTCACAGATATTGCTGATGATGAATGGATACTAGAACTTGAAGATTTGGAAAAAGATACAGCTTCCATTATTCAGATATTATCGAAAAAAGAAAGAAATATCAAAGGTGTACGTCATAAATTCAAAAAGGGCGATGTACTATATTCCAAATTGCGTACATATTTGAATAAGGTATTGGTTGCCCCTCAAACTGGGTATTGCACAACTGAAATTATTCCATTCAATTCATATTGTGGTATTTCAACACATTACTTGTGCCATGTGCTGCGCTCTGCATATTTTCTTGATTATACACAGCAATGTGGTTATGGTGTAAAAATGCCGAGATTAAGTACAAATGATGCATGCAAAGGAATGATACCTTTACCTCCTTTTGCCGAACAACACCGCATCGTGGCTGAAATAGAAAGGTGGTTTTCTTTGATTAATATTATAGAGAACAACAAGGAAGATTTGCAAACCGCCATCAAGCAAGCCAAGAATAAGATTCTTGACTTTGCTATTCGCGGTAAACTCGTGTCGCAAGACCCCAATGATGAACCTGCTGTTGAGTTATTGAAGCGTATAAATCCTGAATTTACACCTTGTGATAACGGGCATTATCCGCAGTTGCCCAAAGGATGGATTAATGTAACCATTAAAGACGTATGTAAAAACATCAATGGATTATGGAAAGGAAAGAAAGAACCATTTGTAAATGTTGGAGTTATACGCAATGCCAATTTTACAAAAGACTTCAAGTTAGATTATTCTAATATAGAGTATATTGATGTGGAAGAACGAGCTTTTGCACAGCGTCATTTGTTGAACGGAGATTTGATTGTAGAAAAATCTGGAGGTAGTGATAATAATCCAGTTGGCAGGGCTGTTTTATATGAAGGGAATAGTGGGGTATTTTCTTACAGCAATTTTACAATGGTTTTAAGAATAAAGTATAAAGAGCTCGTTTTAAGCAAGTTCTTGTACTATTATATATTGGCAAAATATAAGGCAGGGGTAATGAAATCTATGCAAACTCAGACCACTGGTTTACATAATTTAATTCTTGACAAATATCTTTCAATGCCGTTATATCTTCCACCATATTCAGAACAAGAACGTATCATAAATAAAATTGAAGATATGTTTGAAAAACTTGACGCAATAATGGAGAGCTTATAAATTCTCCATTATTGCATCAAATCTGTTTAATGCCGCATTTATTGCAGCCACAATCCTTACTTGCTCATTATAAGGCGGTACAGGCACTTCTATTGTCTTAAATAGTTTTTTGTCCAAATGAGGTATTGCCGAACCTACTTTGTTCTCACGTAAAGCTTTACGATGTAAGTTTATAACGTATAAGAGGTAGTTTGCACACATGTTTTCATTGATGTGTAGTTGTTTAAATGTGCTACCTTGATAACCCTCAATCGGTGTTCTGAACACTTCACCGGAATTTTCTCCATCGACTAAAATCAAAAGACTGTTTGCTGCCACATATTTGCCACTTTTTAAAATCTTAAACTCTCGCCCTCCTCTTAGATATTTTACATCAAGGTTTGGCATTTCTTTGCCGTCAACTTTTTCTCCATCCACCAAAGAACATAACATTTGCATCGGAACTACTGCCCACCCAATTGGCAACTGCGGATAATGCCCGTTAGGTTGCGCTTTATATTGTTATCGTATTCATCAAAAATTAATGTATATGATAACAAGATTCAAAGATTATCTCGCCAAAACGAATTTGGCAAAGAATACCGTGACATCGTATGTGTGGACGGTGAACTACTTTCTCAGTCACTATGGAGAAGTGAATAAGAAAAATCTGTTGGCCTATAAGGGCTACTTGGTGGAGAACTTCAAACCGCATACCGTCAATCTCCGTTTGCAGGGCATTAACAAGTATCTGGAGTTTATCAAACAGGACAAATTGAAGGTAAAATTCGTTAAGGTGCAACAGAAAAACTTCTTGGAAAACGTAATCAGCGATGCTGACTATAAGTTTCTGAAAACAAGGCTAAAAGCGGATGGATATGATGACTGGTACTTTGTGGTTTGGTTTATGGCCGCTACAGGTGCCCGTGTGAGCGAGCTGCTACACATCAAGGTGGAACATGTGAAGGTGGGTTATCTTGACCTTTATAGCAAAGGGGGAAAGATACGCCGCCTTTATATTCCCAAGAATCTACGAAGTGAAGCTACCCAATGGTTGAAAAGTAAGGGCATAACAAGCGGTTATATTTTCCTTAACCGTTTTGGGCAACGTATTACAACACGAGGTATAGCGCAACAGCTAAAACACTTCGCCGAGAAATACGGTTTGAACAAGGATGTGGTATATCCCCATTCTTTCCGCCACCGCTTTGCCAAAAACTTTCTTGACCGTTTCAATGACCTTGCATTACTTGCCGACCTCATGGGGCATGAGAGTATTGAAACAACTCGTATCTATCTACGTCGTACTGCCAGCGAACAACAAAAAATTGTTGACAAGGTAGTAAATTGGTAATGTAAGACCTTAGAAGCGTATTATATCACGCTTCTAAGGCTTTTTGAATATTGTCAAGAGTTGAAAATAACTCTTCTATTTTAGCGATGATACGCTGTTGTTCGGCAAAAGGAGGTAGAGGAAATAACCAATTATCAATATCCCTTTTTTTAATGGATGGAGAATTATCCCCTTTCATAAATTGATTTAATCCATTTACCACATAATCAGAAATCATTAGATAATAACAGAACTCTGGATGAAGCATATCCAATGGACTACAGACATAAAATCCTGTTGATGCTATACAATCATTAAAACAAACTTTAGCTATATTACGTAAATATGGACGAACCATTGAGAAAACTACATCACCTTTTTGAGTATAACGGCTAGCTCTACTTGGCGCATTACTGCTTTTTATGACTTTTGTCTCCTTAACAGTTTGTCGGACATTATCAATGGAATCAATATCAATATATTGGAACGTTTCTCCTGTGGGTTGTACAGACTTCATTGGAGAAAAAATAAACATTCCTTTTGCCCAGCACCAATTTTGGGGTAACTTCCTGCTATGCCCGTTATCACAAGGTGTGAAGTCAGAATTTATACGTTTCATCAGTTCGATGGCAGGTTCATCATTCGGGTCTTGGGATACAAGCTTACCGTGAATTGCCAAGTCAAGGATTTTGCTTTTTGCTTGCTTGATTGTTATCTGCAATTCCGCTTTGCTATGCCCTATTTGATCTATCAAAGCAAACCAATTTTCTATACTTTGAGAAATTCTCTGTTGTTCTTTTAATGGAGGAACAGGAATCATGACTTCATTAATTGTACTGACAGACAATCCTGGTTGTGCCGTAGAAGTAGCATATTGATTTAAATTCAAATACAACAATGTATTTATGACCCAAGGAATATTTGTTTTACAATATGTATCAACGACTACTGCATGTTCGGTTGCATAAAATTTCCCATTGGCTTCATTTACATTACCACATAATGCACCCTGTCTTCCAATTAAAGGAAAATGCCCTTCTTTATTATAGCTGCCAACATATCCTCTGAGTCCATTTCCACCATAGCAGGGATAACAATGGGCTGTATCTTGTTTAGCAGAAATATCTTTCGCTGTAATATTTTTACCGGCTTGTAAGGTGAATATTTCTCCTAAAGTCGTCCATGTCCAATTACTTGGCACCTCAAACGGCACATTCTCATAATGGGGCGTATGTACAGATATGCGTCATCCATTACTGTTTGGGGTTGACGGGTCATTACTATGTTTATAAGATTTACCAGATTTAATCTGATTTTTCATCTGTTCCTAATACACTACTGCCTAGTTTGAGTAAATTATGGAGATGGTTTTCAGACATTGTTGATTTGAACATATTGTGCAGATGCATCAACTAACTCTGCCAGATGTCGTATCAGTGTTTGTCGGATTCTCAAAGTGCATTTATGGCAAAGATTATCCAGTCGAGGAAATCTTGTTTACCAAAGCCCATGATAGAAATCTGCCATAACATAAGCGAATCTTTGTAGGTGAGGATACGGTATACGCATTGGATATTCCCGGCTTGGTTCCGATAGAGAGTTTGGGTATCGGCACGGCAAACCATGTTCGAAAATAGGGGAGACAAAATCAACATCATATCCAATAGTCATGGTGTTGAATTGTACAATGTCCTGCCGAATAAATCCGTATGCTTTGGTGACGATTTTCCGCTTAGATAACGATGGGTATCTTTGATGTGTTTTTGCCCTAAAGTAACAGTTCCTCGAAATTATAACTTGGTTAAACTCCTGACCTGTTCTTCTGCTGAGCTATAAGCAAAATATAAGTTGTCATAGTCGGCAATACGAGAGATAGAATCTTTTGTGCATGTCCAAATTCGACAACGATTTTCCCATGCCCAGCTTGCTGTTTCAAGTGGAACGCATCCCGCCGCCGAAAGGCTAGTGGGGTATTAGGCTCCCCCTACGGAGTTCTACTGGCACACGGGCAAGCCCGGAATGGATTGATACCACATCTCAAACAGCACGGGGTCTGTCCGGATGCCAGCGTACATACAAAAGGAAAATGGCAGATTGCACCTGCATGGTGAAACCTGCCATCACTTTGCTTTATTCTCATATCTACACCCCGGCAATAAAGTAAAGCCGGGAAATGTCACAAAAAAAATGTCACACCAATGGCGTTTTGCGGTATCGGCTCAATAATGGAAATCTCGGTTGAACCTGTATTCCTTGCCCTCTTTTACAACCATACGCATGTTGCTCAAGAATGTAGCGAGCTTAACTGCCTTATTATGTCCCAATTTTATTCCTTGTCGTCCGTAGCCATCTTTCAGCCGTTCGAGCAAGTTGTCATAGCCGTTGATATTACCGTCCTCAAAAGCGGCGTTTAGAGCGGAACGGTGCATATCCTCCGGGATTTCCTTGTAAGGGTCGAATGGCTCTTTGGATGGTCGTCCTGCCTGTCGTTTCTGTGGCTGGTAGAACTCCACCGTTTCGGGCAGGCATTCATCGTTTATCCGGAAAGCAAAAGACTCAAATTCACGGTCACGGATATGCAGGGCTTCTACCACGCTTATAGACTTGTCGTCCTTGTCCGCTTCAATCTGCATGATGGTTTCCGCCTTGTTGTTCAGTTCTGTGCCGACATGTCCCCGTGCGTGTTCATCATTCTTGTTCTGATGCAGGATGGTATGGATGTGTATCTGCCTGTCGTCAGTCCATCGCATGAGTTTGGATATTACTTCGGTGGACTCTCCGGGTGAATTGATGTCATAGACGAAATCCCGGATACCATCGATGATGACCAGTCCCAAGTCGGGTATCATGCCGATTGCCTGTTCTGTTATTGCCATTCTTATTTCGGGCGAATATTTTCGGAGTGCCAGCATCTTCAAATTGTCAGCATCACTACCTTTCGGTAGTCCTGCCAGTCTTAGGATTCTATTCAGAACAATCTGGCAATGGTTCTTACCCTGTTCCGTGTCAATGTAGAGAATCTTCCTTTTATCTTCCGGGAAGCAGGCTCGGTAATGCAGCACAGTGCCATTTATCAGAGCAGCCGCAGTGATGGCCGAGACATTGAAGGTCTTTTTGCTTTTGGCTTTCCCGATGGATGCGCTGAAGTTCCCCAGAGTCCCGATTACGGAATCATCCACCATCAGCACGGAAGCAGATTGCTCGTATGTCCCGGTTACGCTGATGACCGATTCGTCTATGTAAGCTTTCAGTTCCTCCGGGGTAGGAATATTGTTGTTCATCTTTTCCATATTCCTACAACTCTCTTGGTTTTGCCTTATGTCTTGTCGCAGCGAGTATCTGCTCGTGTTCTTCCTCAATGCTCAGTGGCACCTGGCCTTTCCTTCCGGTCTCCAACCATTTGTCCAGTTCGTCCCGATAGACAAACAGGTGCTTGCCCTGTTTAATGGTAGGAATCCCTCCGTGCTTGGCTTTGTAATAGAAGGATGACTTAGATATTCCGAGATAGCTGCATACTTCTTCCACGGTCATGGGAACATGAAGATTTTCTTTGACTGGCGGCTCTTTGGCGAGACTTTCCTTCAGAGTATTCTCTAAACTCTCAATCTTTTCACACAGTCTGCCTACCATTTCCGGCAGGTCATTGAATGTAAGGTTTTCTTTTAGCATGACTAAACGATTTAATTGTTTAACATGCTGCAAACCAATCCAATGATATTACGCAGACTATAATCAGCAGGAACTAATTTTCTCGTCAGCAAAATTCCTCATGCAGTCAAACCGGTAGTCTTCGTTTTCAGGCACATCAATCTTGATTTTGCTTGTAACAGAGTCGCGGAGGTTCTTGGAAAGATATTCGATTGTTGCGTTTCCCAGTTCGTGTGGGAATATTTCTTTTATGAATTTTGCCCTGTCGATTAGCGGAATATCAAGTCTCTCTCCGATATTCCATGCAAAATGCCTTAGTGCCGGAGACTTGATGGGATTATCGTCTTTAGAACGGATTGGTTTGTATAATTCCGGTTGTCCGTAAGCCAAAGCATCTATGTTCTCATGGAGCGTTTCAAGTTCTTCTTTGGTGAAAAACTCTGCCATTATATATGTAGTATAGTCATGAATGGTGCTGACTATTGCAGTCCGCTTTTCTCTTTTGGTACGCTCCAGTTCTTCCATCCGTGCGTCATATTTTTCAAGATAGGAAGGTCTCTGCACTACAACATTGACCGTACTGGCTGTATTGTCTGGTTGCGAGAATTCATCGAGGTTGTCTATATCTATCTTCAATGCAACGGCTTCTGTCTTGATAGAAGTATTCCAGCCAAAAGAAAGATAGTTTTTGGCGAGCAGTGAGCAGAACAGGCGTTGTAGTGCAGCGCATGTTAGGATTGTCACTACCGTTCCAATTACAAATGGGGCGGAGTAGCTAATTAAGTCAATCTGATGATTCTTATGCAATATTGTGGCAACTGTTGCGAAAATGATGCATATCACACTAAGGACAATGCTTACTTTTTTGATGGTGTGTCTGTTGTTATCTGCCATAGACTATCGTTATTTGAAATTTTACTACGACAAAATTAGATGCCCGTTTGCAGATAGTAATAAATAACGATAGAAAATCAATCGGGAATTAAGAAAAAATATGGTTAGAATATGATTTTGCGCTGAAAATCATATTCTAACCGATAAAAATGGGGCAATGACAAGCTGGTCAGCCCTTCCTCGTCAAAGTGATTTTAGTGGTCGCTTCACGCTTGTTGCTGTCCACGACTTTCATATAGCGTTGCGTGGTAGTAATACACTTGTGAGCCATCATGCTTTGAATGGTACGGATATCTGTCCCTGCAGCAGCTTGCAAGGTGGCGAATGTTCTACGATATGAGTGGAAAGTTATGTCCTTCGTGATTCCGGCAGAACGGATCCATTCTTTCATCGGATGTTGTGTCCAACTCCGTTTCAGCCCTTTGAAAACCAGTCCTGTCTTTTCCGAACTGTAACCTATCAGTCTCAACGCTTCATCGCTTATCGGGATGATGTCCTCTGTCTTTGTTTTTTGCGTGATGGTATGAACACATTTTCCTCCGGCGGCAAAGTCAACGATTTCTTCCCAGCAAAGGGAAAGCACATCACTGAGCCGCAGGCTGGTCAGACACGAAAAGAGGGAAGCGGTTTTCAGAACAGGTATCTTGCATGGTGTCTCGGCCAGTCTGTATAGTTCTTCGACCGACAGATAGTCTTTTGCGATATCTTCTGTTTCAATCTTGTCCAGAAAGTCATTGACATTGGTCTTGATCATCCTGTTACGATAGAGGATCTTCAGGAATCCTCTGAATGTAGACCAATAACCCGCAGCGGAGTTTCTTGAAACCGGCCTGTTCCGCTTTAGCTGCCTTGCGTTAAGCAGGTATTCACGGAATTTATTGCAAAGGTCGATATCAATCTCTTCGAAAGTACATTTGCCATGAACGAAGTTGTAGAAGTGCTGGTACACAAACGCCCATTTTGGGTCGTGTTTGCGTAGTTGCTTGCGGTAATATTCCAGAAAATCGGATTTGAACTTATGCTTGTCAAAGAAATCATACCGTTCATTTACGATAGCTTCGAACCTCCGGCACCGGATGGCTTCCGCCTTTTCCGACATGGCGGCGTTGAAGTCGCGTTCACGCTGGTTCTTCGGATTGGCATAGATATAAATGTTCAATCCCTCATGCCGGATGGTCTTCATCGTTTCCTGATCCCGGTAGCCCGGATAATAATCAAGGTAGAAAGACAGCATACCTTTCTTCAAAGGGCGTGTCCTCAATGTAACTGTTTTGCATTCTGACATAATGATGAATATTAAATGGTTATAACTGACTTTTGCTGCGAAAATCTTTAATGATGTTATGCAGACCGTAATCAGCAGGAAATAATTTCCAGATAATTACAGTCGGTTGCATTTAGCCACTAACGGGCTCCCATGATGTGGTCAAATTCCACTTTCAGAAAGCGCACGAAGCGGCCCTTCTTCTCCCGTTTGATTTCGTGGAATTGCAAGATGCCGTAAACCGAATCCCGTGTGAGGTTGTATTTCTTCATGGCTTCCTGCACAGTGTAATATTCTGATGAATCCTCTTCGGCGGTCTGTTTGGACAGGTCGAAATGAAGTTTGGAGTAGAATATCTGCCCGTGCTCTTTCTTTGAAGGTATGTTGTTGCGATAGACATGAGAGCGGATGGCGACCCGTGTCATGCCGTACTTCTTCTCAATCTCTTCGGGAGTGTACCATTCCGTCAGGGCATCGTCCGTCTTGTACTTGGCAAATACCGCATCAATGTGTTTCTTGCTATAATAGTTGAACTGGCGAATTTTAACCTTTGGAACATCATGCTCTCTGGTGTATGTCCATACCCATTTGGTGTTTACCTTATATGTCTCCGCTATTTGTTCGGCGGTATAGTATTCGGTAATGTCGACATCATCTTTGGGCTTGACGCTTTCGTAGGGTTTTGTTTTCAGCATCAATTCGATGTCGCTTCTGCGGATGAGAGACATTCTCGAACTCAGTCGGGAAGCACGGAGTTTGTCTTCTTTCACCAACTTGTAAACATACTGACGGGAGACACCCATCAGTTTGGCCGTTTGGGAAAAAGTGAAGTATTCCTGACTCTCCAGCTTTTTCTTTACTTCAACCATTTCCTGAATTTGCCGTAGTTCCATTCTCCGCTCTTTCATGCGGTGTTTGTAACCTCTTTTAGAGCATTGCGGACTGCAATAATTTGTGGTGGTCTTTTGCGCAATAAAAGGCTTACCGCACCATTGGCAGATTCTTTTTACTTCCATGTCGTTTGTCCTCCATATTTTCGTTAAACATGAGCTTTTTACAGCTTGGATAATTTCCCTTTTTGTCTACTCACGTAAACCATTGTCAACACACGTCAACTACTGCGTCAGTGTGACATCGGGGTCAAATCTCGATTTGTTTCGTGGTAGAAATACGGTAGAAAAATAGGGTGAACAACTGTCTCCGACTACTGTCAGCCGGATTTTGGACAAATAAAAAAGCCGCTGATTTACAGCGGCTTCGTTATAGTTGGTTCTAATTCGTTGCAGTCAGTTATGCGCAATCACTTTCCGATGCAAAAATGCTCAAAAATACTTCCAAGCACTTCATCTGTCGTTACATCTCCTACAATATCACTCAGATGAAAGATGCATTCGCGCAAGTCTTGCGAGATGAAATCGCCGGAGAGGTTTGTGGACAATCCTTCTTGCACGCGCCGGATAGCCGCAAGGGCATGGATGAGGGCTTCATAGTGGCGGGCATTCGTTACGATGACATCGCCGGTCTGGATGTCTGGAAGAGCGGCAAGTTCCACCAGCTTTTCTTGCAGGGCGATGATGTTTTGTCCTTTCTTGGCGGATATCTCAATGACTGTTCCTTGTGGAGAGAGGAAGGTGGGAGTGTCCGCTAAGTCACATTTGTTAAGGGCTACGATGACTTGTTTGCCTTCAAGGCGGCCGGCCACTTGCCGGTAGAATGCTTGAAAGGCTGATTCTCCTTGTGATTTGTCACATACGAGAATTACGATTTGTGCCCGGTCGATGGCTTGGAAGCTGCGCTCAATGCCTAATGCTTCTATCGTGTCTTGTGTCTGGCGGATGCCGGCAGTATCGATGAAACGGAAAGTGATTCCGTTTAAGCTTATCGTATCTTCAATAATGTCGCGCGTGGTGCCGTGGATGTCACTTACTATGGCGCGTTCTTCTTTTACCAAGGCATTAAGCAATGTAGACTTGCCGGCATTGGTCTCGCCTATGATGGCTACAGGAATGCCATTCTTGATTGCGTTGCCCGCATGAAAAGAGTTAGCCAAATGAGAGATGAGCTGTTCTATCTGTGCGGCAAGAGCCTGCAATTCTGTACGGTCGGCAAATTCCAGTTCCTCATGGTCGGAGAAATCCAGCTCCAGCTCCATAAGCGAAGTGAGGTGAAGGAGCTGGTTGCGCAGCTTTGCCAGTTCTCGGCTGAAACCTCCGCGCATCTGATTCATGGCCAGGCGATGGGTAGCTTCAGACGTAGAGGCGATAAGGTCTGCTACTGCCTCCGCCTGGCTCAAATCCATTTTCCCATTCAGGAAGGCGCGCTGGGTATATTCGCCGGGCATTGCCGTACGGCATCCTTGCCCGATGAGCAAATGCATCACTTGCTGGAGGATATACGCCGAGCCATGGCACGAAATTTCGGTGGCATCTTCGCCCGTATAGGAATGGGGGGCACGGAAGACAGAGACCAGCACTTCGTCGATAATTTCTCCTTTGCTGTTTTTGATATGCCCGAAGGCAAGGGTGTAGGGCTTGCGCTCCGTCAGAGGGACGGTTGAGCCTATGGGGGTGAAAATACGGCCGGTTAATGTCACGGCATCGGGACCGGACACGCGAACGATGCCTATCGCTCCTCCTTGGGCAGTGGCTATGGCACAAATGGTATCTTGGTGGTTCATATGGATTGTCTGCTATGATTATATAAGGTGCCGGCAAGTATCCGGACCGCTTGTTCAAGGTACAGCTTATCGGTTTCATCGAAAGCCGCCGGAAGGTCTGAATCAATGTCGAGCACGCCTTTTACTTCGCCTTGGACAATAAGAGGCACTACGATTTCCGAACGCGAGAGCGAACTGCAGGCAATGTGTCCGGGGAATTGTTCCACGTCGGGCACAACCAATGTCTGCATCCGTTCCCAGGCGGTTCCGCACACGCCCCGTCCTTTCTTGATGCGATAGCACGCCACGCTTCCTTGGAAAGGCCCTAATACGAGTTCATCGTTTTCCGCTAAATAAAATCCTACCCAAAAGAAGCCGAAAGCTTCCTTCAGGGCGGCGCATGTATTGGCGAGTACGCTTATTTCATGTGTTTCACCCTCGATAAGGGGGGCAAACTGGCGGAGAAACGTTTTGTAGCGTTCCGCTTTGTCTGTAATGTGGTCTTGTTTGAAATTAGCTTCCATTGTAATTAAGGATAAAAAATCAAATCCGTTCAAGCACGACACGGATAAGGTCGTCTATTTGGTTCTTGTAACCCGTATTGGCTTCTTGCTTTACCCGGTTGGCTATGACCATGCATACCGTTGTGGCTTTGTGCCCAAGCAAAAGGGAGAGGCCGGCTATGGCGGAACTTTCCATTTCGTAGTTGGTAATATGCTGTCCTTTGTACTCAAAACTCTCTATTTTCTCGTTCTGGCGGGGGTCGGCAAGAGGGATGCGCAAGCGTCTGCCTTGAGGGCCGAAAAATCCGCCGCATGCCACGGTGATTCCTCTTACCATATCGTTTCTTGCGATGCGTTCCACTAATTCGTGATTGGCATGCACGGCGTATGGAGTGGGGGAGCAGAGGTTTCCTGTCCATCCCAGGTGGTTTAGCAAGGCGCGTTCCAGAGGAAGGTCGCTTACGGCATTCCGCCCCTCGTAAAAGTTGAGCAGCCCATCGAAGCCGATGGAGATTTCCGAGCAGACGAAAGTGCCTGCGGGTGTATAGGGTTGAAGCCCTCCGCACGTACCGATACGTACCAGTTCCAGTTGGCGCAAGCTGTCTTTCTCTTCACGTGTCCCGAAGTCGATGTTGGCAAGTGCGTCCAGTTCGTTGAGCACGATGTCGATGTTGTCGCATCCGATACCCGTAGAGACCACGGTGATACGCTTGCCTTGGTATGTTCCGGTGATGGTATGAAACTCGCGGCTCTGGATGTCGCACTCTTTCGTGTCGAAGTGCGAAGCGACCAGGTTCACCCGTCCGGGATCGCCCACCAGTATCACCTTGTCGGCAAGCTGTTCGGGACGCACATGAAGATGAAACACCGAACCGTCTTCGTTGATGATAAGTTCGGATGGGGGAAAGTAAGTTTTCGTTTGCATAGTAGTCGTGTTTTTTTACCGCAGATTACACAGATTTTTCTTTCGCGTTTTTGCGTTTCTGCGTTCCATTTATCAATTGAAAATCTGTGTAATCTGTGGTGAGAATGTGAGATTCTATTTTCCTATCGGCTCGCCTCCCGCGGGATGCTGGTCGGGCTGGGCGATGCTGTTCCGCATGTCGGTATCCGCCTGTATGTTCTTCATGCGGTAATAGTCCATGATGCCGAGGTTCCCGCTCCGGAAAGCGTCTGCCATGGCCTTGGGCACTTCGGCTTCTGCCTGAATCACGTTGGCACGGGCCTCTTCCGCCTTGGCTTTCATTTCTTGCTCCAGCGCGACCGCCATGGCACGCCGTTCTTCCGCTTTGGCTTGGGCGATGTTCTTGTCGGCGTTTGCCTGGTCCATTTGGAGGGCAGCCCCGATGTTACGGCCTATATCGATGTCGGCTATATCAATAGAGAGGATTTCAAAAGCGGTACCGGCGTCCAGCCCTTTGCGGAGCACGAGCTTCGAGATAGAGTCGGGGTTTTCCAGTACCGACTTATGATTCTCGGACGAGCCGATGCTTGATACGATGCCTTCGCCTACGCGTGCCAAGACGGTATCTTCGCCTGCGCCTCCCACCAGCTGGCGGATGTTGGCGCGCACCGTTACGCGGGCTTTGGCGATGAGCTGGATGCCGTCTTTTGCCACGGCGGTCACAGGAGGCGTGTCAATCACCTTCGGGTTGACCGACATCTGTACCGCCTCGAATACGTCACGTCCGGCAAGGTCGATGCCCGTTGCCATCTGGAAGGAAAGCTCGATGTTGGCTTTCGATGCCGATACCAGCGCGTGCACCACTTTCTCCACGTGTCCGCCTGCCATGTAGTGGGCTTCCAGTTCATCACGGGTGATGGTGTTCAGCCCCGCCTTGTGGGCTTCTATCATGGCGGGCACGATGACATGGGGAGGCACGTTACGGATGCGCATCAGGAAAAGCTGTACCAATGATACGCGTACGCCCGATACTTTGGCGGAAAGCCAAAGGAAGAAGGGAACGTAATGGAAGAATACCGCCAAAATGATGACAATTCCGATTACAGTAATAATTTGCAAATAGAGAGGAGGA
This sequence comes from Bacteroides sp. An19, assembly GCF_002160215.1. Taxonomy (NCBI): domain Bacteria; kingdom Pseudomonadati; phylum Bacteroidota; class Bacteroidia; order Bacteroidales; family Bacteroidaceae; genus Bacteroides; species Bacteroides sp. An19. The sequence continues at coordinate 34,118 of NZ_NFKD01000019.1, forward strand.
ACCATAGTGTATTTATTTTAAAGTGAATAAATCAGTTTCCGGCACGTTTTACGTATACCGTGTTATTATCGATGCGGGTCACTTCGATAGGAGTGCCTTCATCAATGAAACCGTCGGCGGATTGCACTTCGATGAGATGTCCGTTGATGTCAGCGTTCCCTATCAACGTGAGGCGTGTGGTGGATATGCCACAATCGCCCGCCTTTATCTGAATGTCTCTTAATGGGTTGTGCTGATAATTGAGTTCTTTCTTCAAGGAGAGCCGGTCAACCGTTTTCGAGCGCATCACCCATACGGTGATGCCGATGATGCCGAGAACCACGATGCCCAGCGTGACGAATCCCGCTTGCATACCCATGTCGCTGAAGGCATAATAAATGGCATAGAGCAGACTGCATGCCGACGCGATGCCTGCAAGGGTAATGCCCGGCACGAGGAACACTTCGATAAGGAAGAGTATCAGTCCTGCCACGATAAGCGCGATGATGATAAGTATTTCCATAATTATTTTGATTTACTTAATTCTGTATTCCGTATCTTCTTCTCAAGAACCGTAATTTCATCCCGCAAAGCTTTTACGCGCTGCTCTTTGTCTAAGATACCTGGGGCAAGCTGCTCTTTTCCCGTCTGGTTGCTTTCGCGGTATGCCGTACGCAGGTTCTCCAGCGAAGTCTGAAGATCGGTCAGGTCTTTTTCTTTCTGAAGATATGATTGAAATTGCTCGCGTGCCTCTTTCGAAGCGAAGTCGGAAAGACGGTGATAGATGACATTGTCATCCACTACAAAGCGAAAATCACCTTTCTTTTTCTTTGTGTCTTCGGCATACATTACTTGTGCCAGGCGTTGTCTGGCGTTCCGCACCACATTGCCGCTGGTTTGTGTTTTCCTGATTTCCTTCAGGCTGGCAAGGGCAATGATGTCCTCAGGGTCGGAGGTCTCATAGTCGTACACTTCTTTCGATTCGTTGGGGACGAACACGTAGACGCATACCTTGCCTTCGGGCTGGTAGCGGTCGGACGCGAACCAGCCGAGGCGGTTCACTTCATCGATGGCATACATATAGTCATTCGCCGGCGAGTTGAACGGCATGCCGATGTTATCGGGGCGCAGGTACGTGTTCTCGTCCGAGTCGTAGCGCGTGATGAAAATGTCGTAGCCCCCCAGGCTTTCTTCGTCCTCTGCTGCATAATAAAGGGTGATGCCGTCCGAATCAAGGAACGGGAAATTCTGACTGTATCCGCTTTTGTTTATCCCTTGCAAGGGCTGAGGGGCACTCCAGCGGTCAATAAGTTTCATGCGTGAATAGAGGTGGAATTTTCCTTCCTCGTCGGTTTGCGGAAAGAGGGTCTTGTCTCCCCATTCATTGGTATAGATGGCACCCTCTCCGTTATCGGTCATTTCAATGTTTCCCGAAGCTTTGCTCAGTTTATAGGCAGAAAGAAACGAGGTTTTATCCACAACAAAACTATCTATTACGGTCACCCGTCCCGTACCACGTAGCATACGCGCCGCTAACCGGCATTTCGAGAGTATCCGTTCAGCTTCTTCTGTATCTTGTTTTTTCTTTTCCAGCCACATGATGTGCTCTTCCAGGTTCTCTACCGCATCGTCAAAACGGTATTGGGTGTAGTAAAGCTTGCCTAAATAGAGGTAGGCGTTAATCACTTTCCGGGCTGCGCTTTTCTCAAGATAGGGTTGTGATTCCGCCAATTCTCCGGTTTCGAAGCAACATGCCCCGTACCAAAAATTGTAATTGGCATTCGAAGGGGCACGTTTCACCAGTTTCTCGAATACGGGTTTGGCTTCGGCGAACTTGCCTTCGTTAAACCATTCTTTTGCCTGGTTCAAAGTTTGGGCGTACACCGTCCCTCCGCACGTTAGGGCAAGGAGCAGGGCGGCAAGCATATGTTTTTTTCTGTTCATGTGTATTCTTCGTGTTGTTTTCTCAAAAGTACAAACTTTCTTTGAAATTCGAAGCATATTTTCCATTTCTTTTTTTAGAGTCGCTAAATTGATGTACTTTTGTGCCCGGATTTTAAGGTGACAAATTGACAAGGTGACGAGTTGATAAGGTTTTAAGAAGCTGTTTTGAATTTATCGTGCGATGATTTGGGATGAGTTTTTGAGGCATTTCCGCTTCTGTGATGAGGAAGATAGCGGGCTATCTGACGAAGAACAGGAGCGAAAAGGACCAAAAAATCGCCCAAAGCACACACGAAAACGGATACATCAAGCCAAGAAAAACTTTTTGGAGAAATTCAAAACAGCTTCTAAATACTCAAGCTATGTAGAACCTGATTCCCTTGTCAACTTGTCTCCTTGTCAACTATAAATATATGGGAAAAGAAGAAAAACTGATACATACCATCAACCGGAGGTTTAATAAAGGAGTAGTGGAATATGGGTTGATAGATGAAGGCGATAAGATACTGGTGGGACTTTCGGGTGGAAAAGATTCGCTTGCTCTGCTGGAATTGCTAGCCAAGCGGTCTCGCATCTATAAACCTCGCTTTTCAGTAATCGCAGCGCATGTAGTGATGTCTAATATTGCCTATGAGTCGGATACGGACTACCTCCGTACATTCTCCGAAGGATTGGGTGTGCCTTTCGTGAGCTATGAAACTTCGTTCGACCCCTCGACTGATACTCGCAAGTCACCTTGTTTCCTTTGTTCGTGGAACAGGCGGAAAGCTTTGTTTACAATAGCAAAAGAACAGGGGTGTAATAAAATTGCCCTAGGACATCATCAGGACGATATTCTGGAAACTCTTTTAATGAATATGACATTTCAGGGGGCTTTCAGTACAATGCCTCCGCGGCTGGTGATGCGCAAGTTTGACATGACGATTATTCGTCCGTTATGTCTGGTACACGAAGCAGAGTTGTCGGAGTTGGCACGCATCCGTGAATATCATAAGCAGTTGAAGAATTGTCCTTATGAGAAAGATTCACACCGTACCAATATGAAGGAAGTGTTGCGTACACTGGAGCGTATGAACCCCGAAGCCCGTTATAGTCTTTGGAACAGCATGACGAATGTTCAAGCGGATTTGCTTCCGGTTTATGCTGAACGCAGAGGCGCAAAGACGCGGAGTAATAATTGAAATCTGAATACAGAGGCACGGAGACACAGAGATATTTTTATTGAATCCGCAAACAGCCACTGTAGGGGCGTATCGCATACGCCCGAAAGCGTTCACGTGGATAAGTTGATGCATCCGGGCGTATGCAATACGCCCCTACGGCAATCAGGCAAATGCGGATATTAATTATTAATTGTTAATTATTAATTGTTCAAAATGTTTACACAAGGAATTTATTCGATTGTATTGTTGGTTTTTTCGAACATCTTCATGACATTTGCCTGGTATGGGCATCTGAAGATGCGCGAAGAGTTCAGTTGGTTTGCTTCTTTACCGCTGATAGGCGTCATAGCTTTTAGTTGGGCAATCGCTTTTTTCGAATACTGCCTGCAGGTACCTGCCAATCGCTTAGGATTTCGCGATAGTGGCGGGCCGTTCGACATTATGCAGCTTAAAGTGATACAGGAAGTAATAACGCTTTCCGTATTCACCGTGTTTTCGATGATAGCTTTTAAGATGGAGTTGAAATGGAACCATTTTGCTGCTTTTGTCTGTCTGATCCTTGCAGTATACTTTGTGTTCAAGAAGTAGAGTTTGTATCTATCCGGCGCCATCTGTCTATGCATTCTGAGGCACACAGATGGCGTCGGGAATATGTGTAAGGTCCTTCCAGACAAAAAAGCAATTATTTATTAGTTTTCGATGTTTTGGTAAAGGAATCGCTTGATACTCTTTTTTGCCGTTTTCTCGAACTCTTCGGGATAGAGGCGGATGCGGGTTATCTGGCAATAGGCGGGGAGTTGCTTGTTCAGTTCGCCGCGGTTCACTTCCATCAGCTGTTCCAGTTGGATGGCACTTAGCCCATGTGCGAAAGTATCTTCGTGGTCGGGATAGACCAGCGCAATAAGCTTATCGCCCGAGAGAAGCACCAGCGATTCACCCACATAAGGCATGTTGTTGAGTCGTGCTTCGATTTCTTCAGGGTAGATGTTTTGTCCTGAAGCGGTAAGCAGCATGTTTTTACATCTTCCTTTGATAAAGATATTTCCTTCGGCATCCTTTATTGCCATGTCACCTGTGTGCAACCAGCCTTCGGCATCGATGGTTTGTGCGGTGGCTTCAGGATTTTTGAAATACCCGGACATTACATTGCGTCCCCGACATACCAGTTCTCCGGGAATGTGTCCGGGGTCGGGTGAGAGCACTTTCGTTTCCATATTGCTGACAGTCCTGCCACACGAAGTGTATTCGATTTCGTCCCACCGGCTATGACAGATAAGCGGTGCCGCTTCGGTCATACCATAGGCGATGGTATAGGGGAAGTTTATTTTGCGCAGGAAAGCTTCTACTTCGGCATTGAAAGGAGCTCCTCCTACAACGATTTCGATGAAGTTGTTGCCAAATACCTCCATTGCCTGATTGCGTATCTGTTCTTTTATCTTGTCACTGATGATGGGAAGTTTCAAAAGCAACTTGCCCAGTTTGTTGTCTACTTTGGGCAGGATGTTCTTTTTAAATATTTTCTCTACGATAAGGGGTACACAGGCAATGACACGCGGACGTATTTCTGCAAACGACTCGGCTATGATTTTAGGTGAGGGCATACGGGTAAGAAACCACAGGTGCACACCGACAGTTACTCCATACAAGAAATCGAAGGTAAGTCCGAAGATGTGTCCTAAAGGGAGCATGGATACAACGTTGTCACCGGCTTGCAGCCCCACTTTGCGATGGATGTGCTGAATATTCGACAAAAAACACCGGTATGGAAGCATCACACCTTTCGAGTATCCGGTAGTACCCGAAGTATAGTTGATGACAGCCAGTTCTTCCGGGTCTTCACGCCGGTAAGACACGTGCTCGGCACGGAATCGGCATGGATAGCGCTTGCCGAACTCTTCGTTCAGATGCTCGCGTGCGTAGGTCAATTGTTTTGAGCGCGATACCACCAGGTCAAAGTTCTTCAATTCGATGATGCCTTCCAGCCTGGGCATAGCAGCCTCATTGAAATTTTCCCACACCTGGTCGCCTACGAACATCATCCGGGCATCGGAATGGTTGACAATATTGTGTACGTTGTCTGCCTTGAATTCGTGTAGGATAGGTACTGCCACAGCACCGTAAGTAATGATACTCAGGAATACAGCAGTCCAATTGGCACTGTTTCGTCCACATAGGGCAATCTTGTCGCAGGGTTTAATGCCGGCAAACTCGAAAAGGATGTGCATCTTTTCTATTTTCCGTGCCACGTCCCGGTATTGCAAGGTAGCACCTTTGTAGTCGGTCATTGCATCGCGGTCCCAGTTCCGGCGGATGCTTTCTTCTATTAATTGTATCAAGCTTTCTTTGTTCTCCATTTTTCTTAAAAAATTGCACAGAAGTTGGTGAATTGTGCGCAAAAGTAATAAAAATTTAGGCTTATAAGTGTATGTGTTGCGAACTTTTTCCAAATAAATGCCTCATTCCACATTGTTTTGGTTTATATTTGGATGTCAAGCATGCCTTTTGATGAACATAAGTGAGTGCCCCGTTTCACATAAGTAACCCGGGCGTTTCACATAAGTGAGTCAGTCGTATCACTTATGTTCGTTTGAGGAGGATTTTTGGTCAATTGGGGATTGGTTATTTTTCAACAGTCTATTGATTGCTTAAAAATGGCTTTAAAAAAAATGTCCTAAAATTAGGATATGTAGAATGAATCTTTTATTTTTGGGGTACAAAATGTATTATGCATATTACTAACTTTAATAATATTTATAACATCATGGAAAACGAAGCATTAATCAAACTTTGTACAGAAAAGGCTCAGAGCTGGTTGACTCCTGCTTATGATGCAGAAACACAGGCCGAAGTAAAACGGATTCTTGAAGACACAGACAAAACCGGACTTATCGATGCGTTCTATAAAGATTTAGAATTCGGTACGGGTGGTCTGCGCGGCATCATGGGTGCGGGTTCAAATCGTATGAACATCTATACAGTAGGTGCTGCTACACAAGGTATGGCCAATTACCTGAACAAATGCTTTGCCGGGAAAAAAGACATTGCAGTAGTAGTGGGGCACGATTGCCGCAACAATAGCCGTAAGTTTGCCGAAATTTCAGCTGATATCTTCTCGGCAAACGGCATCAAGGTATATCTTTTTGATGATATGCGTCCTACGCCGGAAGTATCGTTTGCTATCCGTCATTTGGGTTGTCAGAGCGGTATCAATATTACGGCTTCGCACAATCCGAAAGAATATAATGGCTACAAGGCATATTGGGAAGACGGTGCACAGGTGCTTGCTCCACACGATACAGGCATTATCGATGAAGTAAACAAGGTAAAGGTAACCGATATCAAGTTCCAGGGCAACAAAGAACTGATTCAAATTATTGGCAAAGATATCGATGATATTTATTTGGAAAAGGTGCATGGCATATCTATCGATCCTGAAGTAATCAAGCGTCAGAAAGACCTGAAGATTGTTTATACGCCGTTGCACGGAACCGGTATGATGCTGATTCCACAATCATTAAAGCTGTGGGGCTTCGAAAACGTGCATTGTGTTCCTGAACAGATGGTGAAGAGCGGCGATTTCCCGACAGTCGTATCTCCGAATCCGGAAAATGCAGAAGCTTTGACTATGGCCATTAACCTTGCCAAGAGCATTGATGCCGATATCGTGATGGCTTCCGATCCGGACGCAGACCGTGTAGGCATGGCTTGCAAGGACGATAAAGGTGAATGGGTATTGATTAACGGTAACCAGACCTGCCTGATATTCTTGTATTACATCATCAAGAACCGTATCGCAATGGGCAAAATGAAAGGCAACGAGTTTATCGTGAAGACCATTGTGACTACCGAAGTTATCCGTAAAGTGGCAGAAAAGAATAACATCAAGATGATAGATTGCTATACCGGTTTCAAATGGATTGCCCGTGAAATTCGTTTGCGTGAAGGCAAAGAGCAATACATCGGTGGCGGTGAAGAAAGTTACGGTTTCCTTGCTGAAGATTTCGTACGCGATAAAGACGCGGTATCTGCCTGCTCGTTACTGGCTGAAATCTGTGCTTGGGCAAAAGACCAGGGAAAGACTTTGTACGACATCCTGATGGAAGTTTATCTGGAATATGGATTCTCGAAAGAAGTAACCGTAAATGTAGTGAAACCGGGTAAGAGCGGTGCCGATGAAATCAAGGCGATGATGGACAACTTCCGTGCTTGTCCGCCGAAAGAATTGGGTGGATCAGAAGTGACCTTGACTAAAGACTACAAGACGCTGAAGGCTACCGATAACAAGGGCAATGTGACCGATATTGAAATGCCTGAGACCTCAAATGTGCTTCAGTTCTTCACGGCAGATGGTACGAAGGTATCTGTTCGTCCGTCGGGCACTGAACCGAAAATTAAGTTCTACGTGGAGGTGAAGGGCGAAATGGGCTGTCCGAAGTGTTATGCCCGCGAAACAGCCGCTGCTCTTGAAAAAGTAGAAGCTGTGAAGAAATCGTTGAATATCTGATCAGTAGCTTAGATTAATTACCAACTAATTCACATTTAGAGTGTGAATTAGTTGTTTTTTTTGTCTTCAGATATTTACTTGAAAATTCAAAAACACTTTCTGAAACAGGCTCAGGCATTGCGGGAAAGGAAATGTTCCCTTTCCAATTCCAGTAATTTTTCTTTTCGCCAAAGTCCGCCTGCGTAACCAGTCAAATTTCCGTTGCTTCCTATAACCCGATGGCAGGGAATAAGAATGCTGATGGGATTATGTCCGATAGCTCCACCTACAGCTTGTGCCGAAAAATGCTCGACACCTTTTTGGCGGGCGAGTTTTTGTGCAATGTCTTTGTAAGTGACGGTTTGTCCGTAAGGAATTTCTTTTAGTATATTCCACACAGCTTGCCGGAAAGGGGAACCTTGCGGTTGAAGGGCAGGCGGTACACCCGGAAGTTCTCTGTTGAAATATCGTTCCAGCCATTCAAGAGTCTCAACAAACACAGGAAGCTCCTTTTCAACGTAGGTAGCTGTCAGTGCAGGGTCAAAATATTTTTGTCCGTCGAACCATAATCCGGTCAGCGCTTCACCGTTGCTGGCAAGGGTTATGTCACCCAGTGGAGACAGGTATTTATATAGATATCCATTCATGCGAAATCGTTTTTTTATTGTAACAAAGATACGTTTTTCTTCCCAACCATCCAATGAAAGCTATGACTGTTTTTTTAGTGAATCATAAGATGCCATGCTTGCGGATGTACTCCATAAATTTTTCTTTGTAATTCTCGCCTACGGGAATCAGTGCTTTGGGTGAAAAGCAGATTCGGAATCTGGAAATTTCTTTGATTTTCTGCATATTGACGATATATGAGCGATGTACTCGCATGAAATGAGCGGGTAAACGAGCCTCCAGCCGTTGCAGGCTATAGAGGGTAGTAACGGGCTTCTCGCGTTCGTCGGTATAGATTCGAATGTATTCGCTCATGCTTTCAATGTAGTTGATGCTGTCTATGTTGATGCGTACAACCTTGTAATCGCTCTTTACAAAAAGAGTTTCGGGGTTCTCTGTTTCTGCAGTTGCAGGAATGGATTGTGAAAGGCTTTGCATCTTTTGTGCTTTTTCAGCCGCATGCAGGCAATCTTCGAATTCGAAAGGTTTCAGCAGGTAATCTACCGCGTTCAGTTTGAAGCCTTCGATGGCATACATGGGGTATGCTGTAGTAAAAATAACCATTGGCGGGTGTGTGAGCGACCGGATAAATTCTATGCCGTTTTTGTCTGGCATGTCGATGTCTGTGAATAATAAGTCTATGTTTTTCCCTTCTAAAAGAGATTGGGCCTCATGTGTTTCCAGACAAGCTTTTTCTAAAGTCAAAAACGGGATTCGCTTGATATATTCAGCCAGTTTAAGCAAGGCCAATGGTTCGTCGTCAAGGATGATACAGTTTATCATTGTGCTGGAATAATTAAAAGTACACGATATTGATTGTCTTTTCTTTCGGCATTCAGTGTATAATTATTGCCGAAAAGCAAGTTGAGTCTTTTTTGTATGTTGAGCAATCCGATACCTTGATGTTGGGTTGCTGCCGATTGGTGTGCCAGACTGTTCTTGCAGGTAAAATAAACAGAGTCCCCTTCTACATGGATGCTGGCATCAATAAATGAGTTGTCGCAATGGCTGATGCCGTGGGTAAAAGCATTTTCCAGCAGCGAAATGAAAAGCAGGGGAGGAACTTGCACCTCAGGGATGATGAACGGGGTATGAAATGTTACATGCAGTTTGTCGGTATAACGCAGTTGCATCAGTTTCAGGTAGTTTTCTAGAAAATGTACTTCTTTTGCCAGCAGAATCAGGTTCTTGTCAGCTTCATAAAGTACATATTGCATCAGCGTAGAAAGTTCGATAATGCTTTTCTGGGCTTTTTCCTTGTCGAATTCTATCAAGGTATGGATGTTGTTAAGTGTATTCATGAAGAAATGAGGATTCAGTTGGTATTTCAGATGCTTCAGTTCAGCCCTTAAGCGTTCATGTTCCAGTTCTTTCAGCCGTTCATCATCATGCAACGATTTCAGGAAAAGCCTGATGGCAATGTTGAAGCCTACCAATAATACGCCAATCAGGATATGGGTGAACGTAACGGACGGAGGAAACGGCGAGGCAGGTCTTTCTTCGCTGGGCATGGGTGGAGGAGGCATCGGCAAAGAAGGCCGGCGGGTAATATCATCCGGATGGAACAGCCCGATTATTTCAGGGATGATGATGAATAACAAAGGGATAATGAATATGACGGCTGTTACATATCCGGCATATTGCTTTTTCAATAGCAGGACCGGAATCAGTACATAGTTATTTATTAAGAAGAGGGAAAAAAAGGGACTGGTAATAATCCACATATCAATGGCAGGACGGGTAATCTCGGTTTTTCCATTAGTCTGATATGCCATCAACAAGGCATTGATGATAGGAGTAGCAAAAATCAGTATGGCAATTGTTGCGTAAATTGTATGCTCGAAAAATTGTTGTTTTTGTAAAGTAGTCATAGTCTTGTCGTCTTTTTAATATTGCATGAAACAAAGATAAAAGAAAAGATATGTTGCAGCAAAAATAATCGGCGAATTGGATGATTTCACAGACTGTTCAGCCAATTTTGCAAGCTATTGGGATTATAGACATTTTAGCGTATAGAACGGTGTTTTTATTGAGAGAATCCTTTGGTTAGCTGATAGTTTTTTGCCGAGTGTTTGCAGTAATCTAATTTCGTAGTGGTGAGCCGACAGATGATGTGAACAATAATCCTAATCTGGAGCAGTTGCCAGGCTGGTAACAAACATCAAAAAGATTCCAAAACATGAATGTACAAAGTAAAAAATCAATTTTTTTCTCACAATAGCCGCTGCCTTGTGAAAGGTGGCGGCTGTTATACTTAATGAATTCCTGCAAACAGTCATACCCTTGAAAAATGAATATATACTGCATCAACGGTTGAATATATACTGCATTCGCTTACGGATATATACTTCATCGGCAGATGCAGTACTACTGCGTTTTCAACTCGGCCGGATTGGCTGATGACGGAATTCATATCATACTTTATGCAAACGTTTTTCGGTTTAAATATCATATTGTTGACAAGTGATTAGGCCTTTCCTTGTATGTATGTGCCGAAATGACAGATTCATTATGAAAATAGAGCGATTTACAGATAAAATAATCCTGTTGGTTGATAGTTTTTGGTATGGGATGAAAGAGCGCTTAACTTTGAAACATCATTAAAACAAAGAAGATATGAAAAGATACATTTGTAGTTTGTTGTTGGGGATGGCTTTCGGCGGAGAAATGTTTGCCGTGGCAGATAATTTTTCTGCTTTTCTTTGGCAAGCAGAAGAACAGGTAAAGGAAGTCCCCAACCCGGAGAAGATGGCAAAAAGGCGAACGGACGAAATGAACGAACTTTTGCAATTAAGCGAAAAGCAATACAAAAAAATATATAAGCTTTACTTGAAACAGGAAAAAGAAAAAGTGGAAAGGATGACAGAAAGACATCTGCCTGAAGGAGGGCGTCCCCCAATGCCTCCTGAAGGAGGAGGGATGCCTCCACAAGGCGGAATGCCTCCGAGAATGGAAGGGATGCCACCTTCGATGCCCATGAAGAATGAACGGGAAGATATGCAGAAACAGATAAAAAAGTTCGACAAGAAGTTAAAGAAGATTCTAACTGACGAACAATATGAAATTTGGTCTTCCCGAACTCCTACAGGGAAAGAGGACGAGATGTTGGTACCGGAAATGCTGATGGAATGAAAACGATAATAATATGGAGTGTGTTTGTTTTGTCAGTTATCAGTTCCTGCCAGCAAGCAGACATCGAATATTATCCGATAGAAAAGCATCATTTGGGGGAAACTTATACCTCATACACAATAAATAATGTGATGCAAAGCGATTCGGCAGGAGTGGTAGTATTCAATTTTTATCCCGAAGAAGTAACCAGTCTGTCGTATATCAATTACGATGAAGCGACATGTGTCTTTACTTTTCACCGGGGAGAAACGGCCGACTATCTTATTTCCTGGGATTATGAAACAGACGGCAACTACGTGGAAGTACAGTATGGACAGAATGCGATGTGGTATACCGTTAATGAACAAAAACACACAGGCGAATACCTCTTACGGGCGAATGACGGTATGTCAGTGCGCATGTGCATGCGGTCGGGAGGAAGTATGTATATTGAAAATGGGAAAACGTTTTATCAGGCAAATGTGACAGTGATAAAGTTTTCTATTGAAGAAGCGGCAGAAGAATAACCGCCGCTTCTTTTTATTTGTATCTTTGCCGTTGTTTTATGAACAAATAAAAGAATGATGAAAAAACGGACAAAGAATATTCTGAAAATAACCAGTTTGTCGGTCGTTGCACTGATTGTTCTGGCGTTGGGAGGCATAGCTTTGGCGGTTAATTTTATATTTACGCCCGAAAAACTTACTCCAGTGGTATTGAAGGTATCCAATCAGGTCTTGAATGCCAAATTGGATATGAAAAGTGTGGAATTGACTTTCTTTTCCACATTCCCCCGTTTCGGACTGAAACTGACAAATGGAAGTCTGGTCTCGAAAGCGTTGAAAGACACATTGTGGCAGAAAACAGATTCATTGGTCGCGTTCGACAAGTGTGTGGTGGTAGTTAACCCGTTGGATTATTTGTATAAGAATAAAATTACGGTTAATTATCTGGGATTGGAAAATGCCTCTGTCTATGCTTATAAAAGTAAGGAAGGGGTGGCAAACTGGGACATCATGCAGGTTGACACTTCTGCTGTGGCAGCAAAGGATACGGTAACGGCAAAGCCCCTGACGGGAGGCATTGACATCCGCCGGGTTTCGCTGAAACATGCAGATGTGGTTTTTGACGACCGCGACACCCGGTTGTATGCCAGCTTGCAGAATGCTTCTTTAGGATTGCGTGCCGCTCTGCATAAGGAACGTTCGCGATTGTCGTTGAAGTTTAAAAACGATAACATTATTTTCTGGCAAGACGGTCAGTTGTTGCTGCACCGGATAGCTGCAGAGTTGGATACCGACCTTGAACTGGAACGGCAAACACGTAAACTGGTGTTGCATGATGCCGGCATCAAGGTCAACGGTATTCATTTTGATGTGAAAGGGACATTGCAGGGCGATACGGTTCGTCGGGCACTGGCTGTAGATCTCACATACGGTCTGCATGCTCCTACGCTTGAAACGGTACTGAGCATGATACCCGAAAGTATTTTAAAACGTGAAAGCATGACTGCCAAGGGGGAAGTGATGATGCGGGGAACGGTAAAAGGCTGGTACGGGAAAAAACAGGTACCTGCTGTCACACTGGATGTCCGTATCAAGGATGCTTCTGCCAAATACGATAAATTGCCCTATGGAATTGACCATCTCTCGGCAGATTTTCAAGCTTTTGTAGACCTGATGCGTCAGAAACCTTCGTATGCCGATTTGAAAATTTTCCGTTTCCAAGGTGCACATACCGATGTATTGGCAGATGCGAAGGTGGATGATTTATTGGGTGATCCGGTGATTACGTTCAATACCCAATCAAAGATAGACCTGACTTCGTTGGCACAGACTTTCCCGTTACAACAGGGAGTAACGATCCAAGGAGCTGTCGAAGCAAACTTACGGTTGAAGACACGGTTGTCATCTATTAAGAAACGTGATTTGGGACGTATCCGGGCGGCAGGTAAAGTCACGATGAATGGCATGTCGCTGCAAGATACAGCCAAAGGCTTCGAGTTTACCAGCGATGCATCACTGGCATTTTTAGGCAATGATTTCTTGGCCGCCCGTGCTCAGATAAGCAAGCTGGTGTTACGCTCTCGCCGTCTGGATGCCAATCTTTCCAGCCTTACCGCTACAGCAAAAACAACCAATCCGCAGGATACGGCACGAATAGCCAAAATGGATTGCAAGGTGGAATTGAATCAATTGAAAGGGAATATGGGAGATTCATTGGCTGTGTTTTGCAAGAAGACTACTGCCACTATCAGTCTGGAGCCAGGACAGCGGAATCCTTCCATGCCACGTATCGGGCTTTCAATGGAGGCAGATACATTGTTTGCACGTGCAGGCGATATCCGGTTCGGTATGGACAAGGCAGGGTTTGGCGTATCGGCAGAAAAGGTGCGCGATTCATTGTGGATACCTAAAGGCATCATTGGTTTCAATCGCCTGAAAGTAAATGTTCCTCAATTTGCTTTGCCTGTCCGTATGCGCAAGACGGCACTTACTGTAGGCGACCGTCGGATAACATTGAAAAATGCCAGTTTCCGTATTGGCCGTTCCGATTTGACTGCAAGTGGTGTGGTTTACGACTTATATGGCGTAATGAAGCATCATAAGGTATTGCGTGCCCAGTTGGATGTGTCTTCGCACAACCTTGATTGCAATCAGTTGATTAATGCCCTCAGTTTTCCGGCAGACACGGTGGATACGGAAGAGGCTGCAGAAGAGAAAGTGGATACAGCCTCGGCAATGAAATTGTTTATCGTGCCGAAGAACATAGATTTCGAACTGCAGACAAATTTGAAACGTGTACGTTACGACAAAATGGTATTCGAAAATGTACGTGGTGAAGTAAACGTCCGGGATCAGGCTGTACACCTCAATGCTTTGCGGATGAAAGGATTGGATGCAAGTATGTTTGCAACGGTGGTTTATCGGGCCACAGAGAAAAAGCGAGGATATGCGGGGTTTGATTTCAGGCTGCGTAGAATCAATATCGGTAAACTGGTTGATTTCATTCCTTCGTTGGATACCATCGTGCCAATGCTTCGTTCGTTCAAAGGGCAGGTCAATTTTGATGCTGCGGCAGAAGCCCGGCTTGATTCGAACATGAACATCAAAATACCCAGCCTGCGTGCCGCAGTCCGTATCGATGGTGACAGCTTGGTATTGATGGATGGGGAAACTTTTTCCGAGATATCAGAAATGTTGAGGTTCAAAAACAAGAAACGGAATGTGTTCGACAGCATATCAGTTAATGTAACGGTGAAAGACGGTAATGTGACGGTATATCCGTTTGTAGTGCAAATAGACCGTTATAAAGCTGCAGTGGGAGGGACACAAGGATTGGATATGAATTTCAATTATCACATATCCATTTTGAAATCGCCTTTGCCTTTCAAGATGGGAGTTACCATAACGGGCAATCTGGACAAGATGAAATTCAAACTGGGTAAAGCGAAATATAAAGATGCGGTTACACCGGTGGCCATCCGGCAGGTAGACAGTACGCGGGTTAACTTAGGGCGTGACATCGTGAACGATTTTCGGAATATCGTGAGGCGGAGAGAATAGCCTTACCGAAGTATTTTGGGGAAACGGAAGGCAAAAATAAGGGTACAACAGATGGCTGCTGTTGCATCTGAAATGCCTTCTGCTGCAAATACACCATGCACACCCATGATATGTGGAAGGACAAGTGCCAAAGGAACCAGAAGAAAGACTTTTCGCAAAAGGGCGATGAAAATGGATACTTTTGCCTGACCCAGTGCCACGAACATATTTTGGCAAGTACGTTGCAAGCCGAATATGGTCATACCGGCAAGGAATATGGGCATCATTTGACATACAACGGTTATTAGTTTTTGATCGGTAGTAAAAGCGCCAGCTATGACTGAAGGAAACAGTATCATAAACACAATCAGCACAAAGTTGAATGAAAACATCGAGATAAGCGCAATCTTGAAACACGATTTGACACGATTGAAATCGTGATGTCCGTAGTTATAGCTTACAATAGGGACAAATCCTTGTGCAAATCCGGTTAGTGGAACACTGACAATCATCATTGCACTTTGCATAATAGCGAGTGCACTGACGTAGATGTCGCCAAAGCGCTCCAACGTACCGTTTAATACGAAGCTTACCAGGCTTTCAGTACTTGCCATGATAAAAGGAGAAATTCCCAGTGCCAGAACGGGAAAAAGGATGCTTTTGTGTAGCTTCATATACTGCCGTTCCAGCCGGAGGGAAGCTTTTCCGGATGTCAGGAAACTTAACGTCCAGGCCGCACTGCAAGCTTGCGACAAGATGGTGGCAAAAGCTGCTCCTTTTACTCCCATGTCGAATGTAAAAATGAACAGAGGGTCTAACGCGATATTCAGAATGGCACCTATCAGCACTGAGTACATGGCAATGGCGGGACGTCCTTGTATGTTGATAAAAGTATTGAGCCCTACCGACAATTCTACGAAGAGCGTTCCCAGCAGATAAACCGACAGGTAATCGGTAGCATAGCCGATTGTCCGTCCGGATGCACCGGTAAACAATAAAATCGGCTCCATGAAAATATATGCTATGGAGGAAGTGATAAGTGTAAAGATTATCAGTAAAATGAAACCGTTACCCAGTATTTTTCCGGCCCGTTCGCGATCGCCTTGTCCTAAGGCTATGGCTGCCAATGGAGCACCTCCAGCTCCTACGATAGATGAAAAGGCAGAAATCAGAATGATGACTGCGCTGGTCACACCGATTCCTGCCAGCGCATCAGTTCCGATGTCTGGAATATGCCCGATGTAGATACGGTCTACGAGGTTGTATAGTAGGTTTACAAACTGTGCCGCGATGGCTGGGAGTGCCATCTTGAATACCAGCGGCAGCATACGTTCGGTACCTAATCTTTCTTCATATGCATTGTTCATTGCGCCTTTGCTTGAAAAATCGTGCAAAGGTAATCAATTATTTGAATGCATAAACGAAGAGAAAGCTGGATTTTATCGCTCTTTGTTTGTGCTTTATGTCCCGGTTTTGTTTCAAACGAATATCTTCATAAGTCCATAACATCTCCTTCTGAAAACGAAGATATACTTCATAAGCTATTCCAGTTAACTGCTACAGTCCATGAAGATAACTGAAACGGCAAAGTAATATATCTTCATTTTCACCTCATTATTTTAATAATGACCGTCACATGCTTTTTGTTTTATGCCATATCCATCAGGCGGTTTGCCTGCAGGCGAATCAGCGATTCATTATATTCATCTATCAGTTCTTTCATCACTTCGTCAACTGCTTGCAAGCGTTTGATTTGTGAGGCAACTTGACCAATTTCGATTTCTCCCTCAAAGATGTCTCCTTCGAATATTCCTAACTTGGCGCGTCCCCGTCCTAAGATCTCACGAAGTTCATCTACTGATGCACCGCGCAGTTCTGCTTCTTCAACCCGTTTGTAGAAGTCATTTTTCACCAATCGGGTAGGCGAAAGTTGTTTCAGTGTCAGTATCGTGTCGCCTTCGTTCAGGCGCAGGCACCGGTCTTTGAACGAGAAGTGTGCTGAGCTTTCTTCGGTTAATGCGAATCGGGTTCCTATCTGTACGCCGTCGGCTCCCAAGGCTTGTGCGGCAAGGATGCTTTCGCCAGTCGCTATGCCTCCTGCAGCCAATAGGGGCAGAGTACATGTACGGCGAATGGCAGGGATGAGACACATGGTGGTGGTCTCTTCTCGTCCGTTATGCCCTCCGGCTTCGAATCCTTCGGCTACGATAGCGTCTACGCCCGCTTCCTCACATTTGGCTGCAAATTTGGACGAAGCCACTACGTGTGCCACGAGGATATCCCGTTCGTGAAGCCAGTCAGTCCATTTCTTTGGACTGCCTGCCGAAGTGAAAACGATTCTTACGCCTTCTTCGGCGATGATTGGCATGATGGTATCTATTTCGGGATACATGAGCGGTACATTTACTCCAAAAGGCTTGTCGGTAGCTGCTTTACACTTACGGATGTGCTCGCGTAAGGTTTCGGGGTGCATTGAGCCTGCTCCCAGCAAGCCAAGCCCTCCAGCGTTGCTTACGGCAGAAGCTAATCTCCAGCCGCTGCACCATACCATTCCACCTTGGATGATGGGGTATTTAATGTTGAATAGTCGGCAAATTCGGTTCATGGTATTTTTTTAGTTAACAGTTAATAATGAATAATTTATAAAGTCCTTGCTTTGAATACCGGTTTGGTTTGTTGCGATTCAGGTTCAAAACCAAACCAATACGTAATGTCTTCGTTTTCGGCAGGCGGAAGCAGGCAGAGACGCAATTCTTCGTGATAATTACCATTGAGTACCTCCCAATGTTCGGGAGGTAATACGTGTTTGGTACGGACGCGGTAGGCTGGTTCTTTCTTGAGCGACATGCCCGCTTCTATCCATGCAAGTGTCACGACGGTTTCGTAAGCCGGATAGTTTTCTTGACAGAACTTATAGAGTAGGATGCCACGCCGTTCCAGGCTCATGGGCTGGTCAATGACGCCGATACGAGTCAGATGCTCCAAGAACCGGTGCAAGAATTCAGACTCTTCCACAATCAACAGGCGAGTGATTTCTTGCCAAGGTTTGGCATTGTAGAATCCGTCTATGAGGCGTGATAACATGCGTGCTGTTTGAAGTTCGTCGGGAGTGATTTCGTTGGTTTTCAATACTTCGTATGGAGGAAAAGGAGAGTAGCTGATGCTTAATTCCGAGCTGCGCCGGCGCATTTCCGTTCCGGGAAGAAGCTTTAGAGATTCCAATTGAATTTCGCCGGCACGATAAGAAGCCAACGTACGGACATCTTCGAATATCTCTTTTAAATGATATAAAGGTAATCCTGCTATCAGGTCGGCATGGGTTTCCAAATTGGGCAAAGCACATAAGAATTCCAGACCGGACAGGGCATCTGCCAAGTCTCCTGCTCTCCGGCTGACGGTCAGCACTTCCTGATGGAGGCTTTGAATGCCTGCCTCTAAGTGTAATTGTCCCTTTGGCATGGCGGCAAGTATTTCTTTCAGCTCTTCGGATAAAAGGGCGGGATGCACTTCTAAGTGAAAACGGATGTCTGGAAATTCACGGAATAAATCGAGTAAGGCGCGGGCATGACGGGTATTGTAATTGAAAGTCCGGTCGAGCACCCGGATATTCCGGATGTGGTGCTCCTGAATCAAGGAGATTCGCCTTCGGATGGTTTCAATGGGAAGGGTGCGTACGGGTTTCTCGCCTCCGCTTACACAAAAGGCGCATGTATTGAAACATCCGCGTGTAGTTTCCAGTTGCACGAAAGGTTTGCTCCAATTGAAGAACGGGCTTTCTTCGGGCGGGACAAGCCGGTCGAAATGCATCACTTGTGCACGTCCGTTATCGTGGTAGGTGGAAACTGTATCCAAATAACATAAGCCGGTTATGGTGTGCCATGCTTCCGGCTTATTCCATATTTCCAGCCAGCGTGCGAAAACCTCTTCTCCTTCGCCTCGGAATACACAATTCACGAAAGGATAGTTACGTAGGAACCTTTCATTATCCCCCAAAAATTCGGGACCTCCCAGTGTGATGCAACAATCGGGGAGCAAAGCCTTGATACGTCCCAAAGTGTGAAGTAACATTTCGTGATTGAAGAGCCAGCAGGTAGCGGCTACGATATCCGGTTTCCGACGGAATACTTCAGCACTCGCCATGCCCGGATTTTCATTGATAGTTGCAGAAACAATATCCCACTCTATATCGGCACGTCCGATGAGTTGGGCTTGCAAGGCGGGCAAAGCCAACGAGGAATGCGCATACGAACTGTTCAGGTCAAGCCAAAGGATTTTCATGAGGAAATTTTATTAAAAACGCAGATTAGCTCAGATTGACGCGGATATCATATTATTTAATTATGAATCAGCAAGAATCTGGGTTAATCTGCGTTTCATAAGAAATCAAAGCAAATATTGCGAGCTGATAGATTCGTGGCTCAATACACGGCGAATCGTCTCAGCAAACATGTCGGCTATAGAAAGCTGTTTCACTTTGGCACAACGGTTTGAGTACGGGATGCTGTCGGTGAATACCAGTTCTTCCAGTTGCGAGTTTTGTACGCGTTCGGATGCAGGACCCGACATGACACAGTGGCTGGCGATGGCACGTACCGAAGTCGCTCCGGCTTCTTTCATGATGTCGGCGGCTTTGGTGATGGTACCGGCGGTATCTACCATGTCGTCTATCAGCACTACATCTTTACCCTTTACATCACCGATGATTTGCATCGATGCTACCACATTGGCTTTTTCACGTGTCTTGTGGCACAATACCAAAGGTACATCCAGGTATTTAGCATACGTACTGGCACGTTTCGAACCTCCCACATCGGGAGTGGCAATGACCAGATTAGGCAAATGTAAAGACTGGATATAGGGAGCAAAGATGGTAGAACCGTACAGGTGATCGACCGGAATATCGAAGAATCCCTGAATCTGGTCGGCATGCAAATCCATGGTAATCAAGCGGTCAATGCCCGCTACGCTTAATAAGTCTGCCACTAATTTGGCACCGATGGATACACGGGGCTTGTCCTTGCGGTCTTGTCGTGCCCAGCCGAAATAGGGGACAACGGCGATGATACGTTTGGCCGAAGCACGTTTTGCTGCGTCAATCATTAATAAAAGCTCCATCAAATTGTCGGAGTTCGGAAAAGTTGACTGTACGAGAAATACGTGCTGGCCACGAATCGATTCTTCGTAAGATACTGCAAATTCGCCGTCAGCGAAATGAGTAATGTTCATGTTACCCAGCGGGCATCCCAAACTTTTGCAGATTTTCTCTGCCAGATATCTCGAGTTTGTACCCGAGAAGACTTTAAATCTTGATGTTTCGCTCATTGTTAAATATGTTGCCTTAAAAAAGTATATATACAAAGTTACACTATTTCTTTAGCCGGACAAAACATGTATCGAAAAAACTTCTAGTCAGCCAATTTCTTCAGTTTCCTGAATTGTTCAATCAGGTCACTGTAATTATAGTCATGCTCCGGACAGAACTTGTTCCACAATCCTCCCAATACGGCACACCCTCCAAATCCGAAATCTTTTACTTGCAGGATATTGCTTTCGTCAATACCTCCCAATGCGATGACACGTTTGTCGATGATGCCGTTTTTAGCTGCAGCCCGGATTTCTTCAGGTGTGAAAGCCGAATCGTATCCTTCTTTCGATATGCTGTCGAAGATAGGACTGAGGAACACGTATTCGAACTGGGGCTTTTTCTGTTTCACTTCTTCCAGCGAATGACAGGAAGTAGTGATAGGACCTGAATAGTTGTCGGGTATCACAGAATTATGGCTGTTGATATGAATCCCTCTTAACTTATATTCTTCTTTCAGGTAGAAATTCCCATGTACGACAATACGCTTCCTGTATTTTTCCGGAATCAATGTCAGCAATCTTTCTGCATAGACCGGAGTGGAATCGGTTTTGCGTAAATGAAGAATCTCCAGTCCTTCTTCGAAAAGGGCTGTCAGTATTTTATCTTCTTCCACAAAGTAAGTGGGCCTGGTTATTACTATCAGTTTCATGTGAAAACACAATATGGTGCAGCAAAGGTAGTAATAAGTTTGTAATATTAGCGTAAGTTAAAGCAAAATCGTGTACGTTTCCATCGTTTTCAGGTCGATTTGCCATAATTTCCCTGCCAAAATGGTCCCGTAACCACAAATAATCTTGATAACTTCATGAGCTTCGACGCAACCTACCAGTCCGGGAGTAACTCCTATCACTCCTTTGGGAAGTGGGGGCATGGATAACATTTCCTGTTCATCGGGATAGAGGTCGCGGTATCTTTTTTCTCCTTTATTATATAAGAATACCGATACTTGTCCTTC
Organism: Bacteroides sp. An19; assembly: GCF_002160215.1. Lineage (NCBI taxonomy): Bacteria > Pseudomonadati > Bacteroidota > Bacteroidia > Bacteroidales > Bacteroidaceae > Bacteroides > Bacteroides sp. An19. Next base: position 55,329 of record NZ_NFKD01000019.1, read on the forward strand.
GAATGCCCGGATTGCCCCGTACACATATGCTTTCCCCAGTGAGGCACACGTGTCATCAATCAGGTATCGGGTGATGAAATTGTCGCATCCGTCCACTACGATGTCATAGTCTGATATAATTGCTTTAGCATTGTCGGGTGTCAGGCGGGTAGGGTAGGCCTTTATCCGGATGGTGCTGTTCAGTGCTTCCAGCCGTTTTTGGGCTTGCAGGGCTTTGGGCAGGTTTACTTCGGCTTCAGAATAGAGCACTTGACGTTGCAGGTTGCTTTCACTTACGGTATCATCATCAATCAGCCCGATTGTTCCTACTCCGGCACCTGCCAGATAGAGTGCGATGGGAGAGCCGAGCCCTCCTACACCTACAATGAGTACACGTGCCGCTTTCAGGCGTGCTTGTCCTTCTTCGCCAATTTCGGGAAGAAGGAGTTGGCGGTTGTATCTTTCCATTTTTTTGAATGAAGAATTAAGAATGAAGAAAGAGGAATGAAGAATCTGGTGCAGCTATATGCATAGGTCTGCGGATATAGCTTCATCGGCTTGCGGATATAGGTTCATCAGAACCCCGATTCTTCATTCATCATTCTTCATTCTTCATTTTACAAAGTCGAATGAAGCATCCCAGTCTTTCCATACCGGTTCGCGTCCGGCTGCCTTTAGTGCGCACTCTACTTCCATGGCGGTACGGTCGTCGCTGATATGGAATTGTTCTAAGGCCTGAGGATAAGTGTAATATCCTCCCGGTTCGGTTTTGCTTTCGGCACTCATGGTGGTTACGCCCAGCGATGCCATGTGGTCGCGGATATAAGCCGGTTCACGGGTAGAATACGAAATATCCACATCGTGGTCGAAGATACGCATGGCAAAGGTCACCTGTGCCAGTTCCTTGTCGCTCATGATGACGTTGGGTTGGAATCCTTCGTTCTCTGCGGGGCGCATGCGGGGGAAGTTGACACTGTATTTGGTCTTCCAATAGTGTTTTTGCAGATAACGCAGGTGGTATGCCATCATCGTGACATCGGTACGCCAGTCTTCCAATCCTATCAATACGCCCATGCCGATAGAATGCACGCCTGCTTGTCCCATGCGGTCGAAGCCGTTTACGCGCCATTCGAATTTCGATTTCATGCCACGCGGATGATAGATGTTATAACGTGCTTTGTTGTATGTTTCCTGGAAACAGATGACCCCGTTCATGCCGTGTCTGGTCAGTTCGGCATATTCTTCGGTTTTCAGCGGCATTACTTCTATTTTCAGGTTCGAGAAATAGGGCTTTGCCAGATCAAGTGCTTTGGCAAGATACGGTACGCCTGCCTTTGCCGGATTTTCTCCGGTTACTATCAGCAGGTTTTCAAACGGAGCCAGTTTCTTGATGGCTTTGTACTCGTTCTCCATTTCTTCGGGTGTCAGGATAGTCCTTGCCATGGGATTGCTGATATGGAATCCGCAATACACGCACGAATTGGTACACGAGTTGGTCAGATAAAGCGGAATAAACATCGATACTGTTTTCCCGAACCGTTCTTCGGTATATTTGCGACTCAGGCGTGCCATCGGTTCCAGGTATTTTTCGGCAGCCGGCGAAACCAGTGCCATAAAGTCGTTCACATCACAGTGTGACTTGCCGAGTGCCCGCAGCACATCGGATTCTGTTTTGGAGTAGATGGCTTCGGTCGTCTCCTCCCAGCTTATTTTTTCTAATTCTTCGCTAAACATGCTATTCAATGAATAAATTATCTTTTTCCCAAAGGAAAGTATTATTTAAAATGTATTCCTCAATTTCATCATACGAATGTTGGTTCCGGATGATATGTTCATAATAGTTGCGTTGCCAAACAGAATAGCCTATTCTTCGTGAAACAGCTCCTTTGTATCCACGTATAATGGCACCTATAGTTTTTGATGTTGATTGTAGGGGCGTATTGCATACGCCCTGATTACATCCACTATTATTTGCGTTGATGCATTCGGGCGTATGCGATACGCCCCTACAAATTTCTATGATGGCATGAAAATGATTGGGCATTATTACATATTTGTGCAATTTTGCTTCTCCTTTTCTAATATTGATAGTTTGTAGCCATTCTTCTTTTACAATTTTTCCAGCCTCATTCAAAATCATTTCCCCATCAACGATTTTACCGAATATACATTTTTTATCTTTTGTACAAATGAAATAAAAACCTTCTGTACTATAATCATATCCGGGCAACCTTATACTTTTGCGTCGATGAGTATTGGGGTCATACATTCTTTTCTGTTTATTTTTATTATATTAAATATCCTCATTTCATCCAATTGCCATGTAGGGGCGTATCGCATACGCCCTGAAAACATTCACGTGGATTAGTTGATGCATTCGGGCGTATGCGATACGCCCCTACATGAGCTGTTTGCGGATGCTCATTTAATTATTAATTGAAGAGAGATCTCTCGAAAGCTTCATGGCGCAGAAGTTCGGACCGCACATGGTGCAATACTCCCCGTCGGTATGGCGTCCTTCGTTGAAGTATTCCAGCGCACGGTCGGGGTCAAGGCTCAGATGGAACTGGTCGCGCCAGCGGAACTCATAACGGGCTTTGCTGAGGGCGTTGTCGCGGATTTGTGCTCCGGGATGTCCTTTGGCAAGGTCGGCGGCATGGGCAGCTATCTTATAGGTAATGACTCCCGTACGCACATCTTCGCGGTTGGGCAATCCGAGGTGTTCTTTCGGAGTGACATAGCACAACATTGCCGTACCCAGCCAGCCGATTTGGGTGGCTCCGATGGCTGATGTGATGTGGTCATATCCCGGAGCGATGTCTGTTACCAACGGACCGAGGGTATAGAACGGAGCGTTGTGACAATGCTCGATCTGGCGTTGCATGTTCTCTTGAATCTTGTGCAAAGGCACATGGCCCGGACCTTCGATGAATGCCTGTACGTTCTTTTCCCATGCACGGACAACAAGTTCACCCATGGTGTCGAGTTCGGCAAACTGGGCTTCGTCGTTAGCGTCGGCAATACATCCGGGACGCAGGCCGTCGCCCAATGAGATAGCTACATCGTATTGGGCAAGGATGTCGCAGATGTCATCGAAATGCTCGTAGAGGAATGACTCCTGGTCGTGTATCAGGCACCATTTGCTCATAATGCTTCCTCCGCGGCTCACGATGCCGCATAAACGCTTGTCCGCCAGGTGTACATTGTGCCGGCGGATACCTGCATGGATGGTGAAATAATCTACTCCTTGTTCGCATTGTTCTATCAAGGTGTCCTTATAGATTTCCCATGTCAGGTCTTCTACTTTTCCGTTCACCTTTTCCAGTGCCTGATAAATAGGTACGGTGCCTACGGGTACAGGGCAGTTTCGGATAATCCATTCGCGGGTTTCGTGGATGTTGTCTCCCGTAGAGAGGTCCATCAACGTATCGCCTCCCCATTTGCAGCTCCATACGGCTTTGTCCACTTCCTCTTCGATGCTCGAAGTTGTGGCAGAGTTTCCGATGTTGGTATTGATTTTCACCAGGAAGTTGCGCCCGATAATCATCGGTTCGCTTTCCGGATGATTGATATTGGCAGGCAATACGGCACGTCCTGCGGCTATCTCGTCACGCACAAATTCGGGAGTGATGTGGGTGTCGATGCCTAATTCTTTGCAATTCATGTTTTCACGGATTGCCACATATTCCATTTCCGGAGTTACGATGCCTTGTTTGGCATAGTACATCTGGGTGCAGCATTTTCCGGCTTTGGCACGATAGGGTAGGGCGATGTGTTCGAAACGCAGGTGATCGAGCGAAGTGTCATCCCGGCGCATCTTGCCATATTCGGAAGTAATGGAAGGCAATTGCTCCACATCCCCTCGTCCGGTAATCCACGGTTCACGCATACGGGCAATGCCTTTCTTCAAGTCTATCTTTACCGAAGGGTCGCTGAACGGGCCGCTGGTATCGTAGATATAAACAGGCGCATTCGGAGTCATCACTTTCTTTCCGTCTTGGATGGTGACGGTAGGGGTCAGGTTTACTTTCTGCATTCCCACTTTGATGAAGGGGAAGAGTGTGCCTTGCATGTAGGCTTTCTCGCGGTGTGCGTAAGGTTTGTTCTCTTGTTCCATGGTGGTATTTTTTGTAGGAGATTAAGGACTACGTACTAGGTTTCACGTACTAGGTAATTCTATATAGTTTGACCGGTGTTTGCCAGACTATTCAGAACCTAGTCACCTAGTCCCTGGTACCTAGTCCCTAATACATTAATTATTCAGAAAAGCGGTTAAGGGTGACGAGGCAGAAGCTTCGAAGCTCTCACTTTGCACGCCAAGTCCTGCTTCGTAAGCACGGCGTCCGGCTATCACGGCTTCCTTGAAGGCAATAGCCATTTCTTCCGGATTTCCGGCTACAGCGATTGCTGTGTTTACCAGACAGGCGTCTGCTCCCATTTCCATGGCTTCGGCTGCATGGCTCGGTGCACCGATACCGGCATCTACTACTACCGGCACGTTACTTTGTTCGATGATAATGCGCAAGAAGTCGCGTGTCTGCAATCCCTTATTTGTACCGATAGGGGCGGCGAGTGGCATCACTGTAGCGGCTCCGGCTTCTTCCAGGCGTTTGCAAAGAGTAGGGTCTGCCTGGCAATAAGGTAATACCACGAATCCCAGTTTCACCAATTCTTCTGTCGCTTTCAACGTCTCGGCAGAGTCGGGCAGAAGATAGCGCGGGTCTGGATGAATCTCCAGCTTCAACCAGTTGGTGCCGAATGCTTCGCGTGCCATTTGTGCGGCGAATACAGCTTCTTCTGCCGTACGCACACCCGAAGTGTTGGGCAAAAGTTGGATATGCGGATGAACGATGTGATGCAACATATCGTCTTCCTTATCATTCAGTTCAATGCGTTTCATGGCTACGGTCACCATTTCCGTGCCCGAAGCCAGAATAGCTTTCTCCATAATCTCATTCGAGTTGAATTTGCCTGTACCTAAAAACAAGCGTGAGTCGAATTCTTTATCGGCGATAATCAGTTTTTTCATATATTCAATATCAACTATTAATTATTAATTATTAACTGTTAACTATTAATTATCCTCCTCGTTTCTGCTATCGGGTCATCCGCACGCAGGATGCTTCCGCTAAGAGCAATGCCCGATACTCCAGTCTGCATGATAGCCGGAATATCTTCGAAGGCGATGCCTCCAATGGCTACGATAGGCAAGTTGATGCCTGCCTCTTTCATACGTGATACGATATTCCGGTAGCCTTCCAGTCCCAGTACAGGACTTAGGTTTTTCTTGGTTGTTGTGAAGCGGAACGGTCCGCAGCCAATGTAGTCGGCACCTGCGGCATAATGCATCTGCACGTCTTCGAATGTGTTTGCCGTACCTCCGATAATAAAGTCTTTTCCCAGCAGTTTGCGGGCTTCGGCTATCGGCATGTCCTTTTTACCCAGATGCACACCGTCGGCATGTAGCTTTTTTGCCAAAGCCACGTGATCGTCTATGATGAACGTGGCTCCGTACTGGCGGCATAAGTCCTGTACACGTATCGCTTCCTTTTCTACCTCTTCTTCGGTTGCCTCCTTCATGCGCAACTGAATCCACCGGCATCCGCCTTCCAGTGCCATCCGGGCAGAGTCGAAGTAGGTATATCGACCGGTGTAATGGGTAATGAATTGCAGTTCCATAGCTGTATTATCCTCCACAAGCCGCTTTGATGATAACTAAACTATCGTTTGGTTGTAAGGTTTGGTCTGCCCATTTTTCACGGGGAATCATACGGTTGTGCAAAGCTATGGCTACTCCTTTTTCAGGAAGCTCCAGTTGTTTTGCCAAATCGGCAATGGTATTCCCTTGGGTCAAATCGGTCTCTTTGTTGTTTACAATAACTGTCATAGTGGTTCTCTATATAAATAAAGTATAAATATAATAAGGAGTAATCCAAAGAGACACCTTTCAGGAGAGGGAGGTATGTAAAGAGTGTTTTCCGAAGAAACAATCCCTTCGCCGGTACTAACCGTATCAGGTTCGTAGGGTATGATCTCAGCCCGACATGGGCACCCCTTTGTTTTACTTTCCGGCAAAGATAGAAGAACTTTTTGAGAAAAACAAAAAATGGTTGGAAATATACAGGCAAACACATAAATTATGCAGATTATCCTCAGAAGCTGTTTTGAATTTCTCCAAAAAGTTTTTCTTGGCTTGATGTATCCGTTTTCGTGTGTGCTTTGGGCGATTTTTTGGTCCTTTTCGCTCCTGTTCTTCGTCAGATAGCCCGCTATCTTCCTCATCACAGAAGCGGAAATGCCTCAAAAACTCATCCCAAATCATCGCACGATAAATTCAAAACAGCTTCTCAATGCCGGAGAAGATTATCTTCTACATCGGGAAACAATCGTTGTGCTAAAAAACTGTTTTGAATTTCTACAAAAAGTCTTTCTTGGTTTGATATATTCGTTTAATCCGTCTGTCTATTCTTTCTCTTGCTGATTTGTGGGGTCTCCTTTCAAGATGGGAAGAGTAATTTGATATTTCACGGCTAGGATACGGACTATCAATACCGTCATTCCGCCTACAATCTGCGAGACATAATCCTCCATGCCCAATTGAAGGCAACCCCAATATGCAAGTCCTCCAATCACACATGCCATGGCATAAATTTCTTTTCGGAAAATCAACGGAATCTCGTTTATAAAAACATCACGGATTACTCCTCCTGCCGCACCTGTTATGCTCCCCATGATAATAGCGACCCAAAACGGAAATCCCAAAGCAATAGTCTTACCGAATCCTACTACAGTAAATAATGCAAGTCCAATACTGTCGAAAAAGAAAAAAGTGTTATTCAGATGAATCAGGTATTTGCCAAAAATAATAACGAAAAACATGGCAAAAGCCGTACAGATTAAATAGATGGGGTCGGTCATCCATACGGGTGTCACGTTTAGCATCACATCACGCAGGGTTCCACCTCCGATGGCTGTTGCCAACCCCACGATATATGCTCCAAACCAGTCAAAACGTTTGGCAGAAGCCAAACGGATGCCGCTAATAGCGAAAGCAAATGTGCCTATGAAATCAAGAATTTGAACAAATGAAATCATAATTTTATGTCTAAATTTATAACATACATCACAAAACCCTACAGATCCGGTATCCCTATCTGTTTCTGTGACAAAATAAGTTTAATCTCTACTCTTTTCTCACCACGTGTAATTGAATCCTAGACTCAACAATTCCTGAAGTTGAAAATAACTATCATCATCCGCTTCAAGCGTTACCGAATCATCGAAACGTGCGTGCACGAATAACTTTGTTGAAAAATATTTATTGAATGCAAACGTAAACGTATTTTCCCATTCTGCCAAGACTTTTTCATAATTTGTCGTATACGAAAAACGTGACTCCCATAGCAAGTTGTTCAACAGGTTCCATTTCAACGTGGTTTCCAGGCGCGAACCCAACTGATTCTCTATCTTATGTCCTGCCTCGATATTGAATTTAGTCGGGTCTACCCGGTCGCTTGTCACACTATAGCGTGAATAGTTGAACGGATTGATCAGGACAGACAAGTTACAGATGTTGTCTTTCACATATTTATAATCCATACCGATACCGATGTTCAGTTCGGCAGGAGAGAGTAAGCCCGAAACGAGATTGTCCGAGTTCGTATCATATTTGGAAAAGAATTGAGTCTTGAATTCTGCCGAAATCGTATAATACCAGTTCCAGATTGCTTTGTAGCCGAATTTCGAACTGAGGCGGAGCATATCTTCACTGGTTTTGTACTGGTGCACGGTATCCGAAGGGGCTGTGATAAATCCCAGTTTCCATTCGATTTTGTTTTCAAACTGGATTTTCTGCTTGTCATCGTAATTGAATTGCCATGTCATACCAGACAAAAGCGAAACAGTACTTTCTCCTCCCTTATACCAATTGTCCGAAATATAGTTTTGTGAAAACTGGATATAACCGTTCCCTGAAATGGTCCAAAAATTCGGCCGGATTATCAATAAATTATCTTCACCCATCCGGTATGTCGATTCTGGAGTCAGCAAGGTAAGCACTTTGTTCTTTCGTGGTTTCCTGACAATCATTTCATCCGGCAAAGGCTCCAGGCCGCTTAGGTCGTTTTCGTTTTTACGTACCAAATTAGGATATTGCACGTAAAAGTTTAACAGTTGGCGGTTGATGGCACGGTCGACATCCGCTGTATGCGTAAGACGGGGTATCTGGAACAGAGAATCTTTTATCGGATTTTTTTCCGGGAAAGGACTTTCCGGCTTCCAGCCATCGATAGAGATTGCCTGCTCGATAGCATCCGAGTAATATGTGGCAGGCATGGCAAGCTTGAAATAATCGGCATCCGGACGAATCCACGCCGGAGCATGTGGTATGAAGATATCATCCCAACGTTCTGACATTTCCTGCCGGGTTTTCCGATATTGGGAGAGCAGTGCATAAAAACGGGCTTTTACTTTCCGGTTTATGGGGTTTACAACTGGTTTCTTTACTACAGCAACCATTGTATCTAACGAAACAGACAATGTATCATTTAACGGATTTACAGCTGGAACCGATACTGAATCACCCGAAAGTTCTGTTATACCTGTTGTATCTGTCGCATACACACGGTCTGTTTTTATCGAATCTGCATCCGTTTGTGCAAAGCCATACATACTTATTAATAATAATCCCACAAAAATGCCTATCGTCTTCATTTTCTTATTTTGATATATTTATATAAACATCTGTATTTCTCTCTGTGAAAGTTTAGATATCCAATAAAGTTGATGAATGGTCCGCAAGCAGTCAATACATACCCTTGAAAAATGAATATATACTGCATCCGCGATTGAATATAACTTCATCCGCCTACGGATATATACTTCATCGGCGAATGCAGTACTACTGCGTTTTCAACCCGACCGCATTGGCTAATTACGGACATTCATATTAAGAAACTATTTTGAATTTCTCCAAAAAGTTTTTCTCGTCTTGATGTTTCCGTTTTCGTGTGTGCTTTGGGCGATTTTTTGGTTCTTTCCGCTTCTGTTCTTTGTCAGATAGCCCGCTATCTTCCTCATCACACAAGCGGAAATACCTCAAAAACTCATCCCCAATCAGTACACGATAAATTCAAAACAGTTTCTTCTATGTTGTAATCCAAATATCCAGAGAATTTTTTTATTTTATTAAAGGTTTTCATTAGCTTTGTAATCAAGGAGTTGAAGAGGACGCAAGCTCTGCTGA